>NZ_VRUX01000043.1:0-16761 GCF_008039885.1 Methylobacterium sp. WL103 | reverse complement strand
CCCCCCCCCCCCCCTTTTTTTTTTCCACCCACACCCCGCAATACGACTTCGGCGCCGGGCGGGGGGGCTGGGATTTTTTAATAACACACCGGGCCGGGGCCGACGATCGGCCCCGGCCGGCCCCGCCTTCCGGTCGCGGTCGGTCCTAGACGTCCGCATAGCTCTGGATCTCCTCGGCGCCGCCCGGATGGGTCACGGCGCCGTTCACGGCGGGTCCGACGGTCTGCGCGTATTTCCAGAGGTAGCCGGAGGTCGCGGAATTGGTCCGCGGCGTCCACGCCTTGCGGCGCTCGTCGAGCTCGGCGTCGGAGAGCGCCACGTCGAGGGTGCCCTCGATCGCGTCCAGCGTGATCATGTCGCCGTCGCGCAGCAGGCCGATCGGCCCGCCGACCGCGGCTTCGGGCCCGACATGGCCGACGCAGAAGCCGCGGGTGGCGCCGGAGAAGCGCCCGTCGGTGATCAGCGCGACCTTGTCGCCCATGCCCTGACCGTAGAGCGCGGCGGTCGTGGACAGCATCTCGCGCATGCCGGGGCCGCCCTTCGGGCCCTCGTAGCGGATGACGAGGACGTCGCCCTCCTTGTAGGTGCGCGCCTGGACCGCCTCGAAGCAGGCCTCCTCGCCGTCGAACACGCGGGCCGGGCCGGTGAAGACCTGCTTCTCGGCCGCCATGCCGGCGACCTTCACGATCGCGCCCTCGGTGGCGAGGTTGCCCTTGAGGCCGACGACGCCGCCGGTCGGCGTGATCGGGCTTGCCGCCGAGCGGACCACGTCCTGGTCCGGGTTCCAGCGCACGCGCTCCATGTTCTCGGCGATGGTGCGGCCGGTGACCGTCATGCAGTCGCCGTGGATGAAGCCGTGGTCGAGCAGGGTCTTGATCAGCAGCGGGATGCCGCCGACCTCGAACATGTCCTTGGCGACGTAGCGGCCACCCGGCTTCAGGTCGGCGATGTAGGGCGTGCGCCGGAAGATCTCGGCCACGTCGAACAGGTCGAACTTGATGCCGCATTCATGCGCGATCGCCGGCAGGTGAAGCGCGGCGTTGGTCGAGCCGCCGGACGCGGCGACGGCGGCGGCGGCGTTCTCCAGGGACTTGCGGGTGACGATGTCGCGCGGGCGGATGTTCTTGGCCAGCAGCTCCATCACCTTCTCGCCGGCGGTGGCGCAGAACTGGTCGCGGATCTCGTAAGGGGCCGGCGCGCCGGCCGAGTACGGCAGGGCGAGGCCGATCGCCTCGGAGACGGTGGCCATGGTGTTGGCGGTGAACTGCGCGCCGCAGGCGCCGGCGGACGGGCAGGCGACCTGCTCGAGCTCGTCGAGGTCCTCGAGGCTCATGTCGCCGACGGCGACCTTGCCGACCGCCTCGAACAGGTCCTGCACCGTGACCGGGCGGCCGCGGAACGAGCCCGGCAGGATCGAGCCGCCGTAGATGAAGATCGACGGCACGTTGAGGCGCACCATCGCCATCATCATGCCCGGCAGGGACTTGTCGCAGCCGGCCAAGCCCACGAGGGCGTCGTAGGCGTGGCCGCGCATGGTCAGCTCGACGGAATCGGCGATGACCTCGCGGGACGGCAGCGAGGCGCGCATGCCGGCATGCCCCATGGCGATGCCGTCGGTGACGGTGATGGTGCAGAACTCGCGCGGGGTGCCGTGGGCCGCGGCGACCCCCTTCTTCACCGCCTGCGCCTGGCGCATCAGCGAGATGTTGCACGGGGCGGCCTCGTTCCAGCACGAGGCCACGCCGACGAGCGGCTGGTGGATCTGCTGCTTGGTGAGACCCATCGCGTAGAGGTACGAGCGGTGCGGCGCGCGGTCGGCCCCCTCCGTGACGTGGCGGCTCGGCAGCTTCGACTTGTCGTTCGTAGGCGCGTCCATGACCTGTCCCGCACCCCCCGGTCCGCTACGCGTCGGCGCGCCCTCGAAGGGTGCGGACAGCCGTCGCGCAGCGTCGACCGACGTTGCGCGAGGAGGCAAGACCACGCTCTTGGAATCGCTCGTAACCGAGCGGTAACCGGTTGGGGGAAAAGCCGTTTACCGCGGATGCTGAGGTGGTCCCGGTTTATGGCGGGATCGCGGCGGTCGAAGGCAGGTCTCGGGGCAAACCCGGGATGCTTTCGCGGTGTTGCGACCCCGCCACAGCCGCGCTTGCGGTCCGAATACTGAGGTCGGGTCGCATGGTGCGCCGCACCGAAGCCTTCGCGGGTGCGATCGCCGATCCGCCGATCAGGCCTTCGGCAGGGCCGGCGCCACGTCCGAGCCGGCGAGCGCGGCCTCGCTCTCGTCCTTCAGCGAAACCCCCGTCAGCCCGCGCGAAAAGGCTTGGCTCAGGAGCCAGTCGAGCTTGAACGCGGCCAGCGCGTGCGAGAGCCCGGCGGGGCGGACGTTCGAAATGCAGTTGCGCTCGGCGTCCGAGCGCCCGATGCGGGGGCCGAAGGTGAGGTAGATCCCGAGGCTGTCGGGCGAGGACAGGCCGGGGCGCTCGCCGACCAGCACCGCCACCGCGCGGGCCTTCAGCGCCGCGCCGACCGCGTCGCCCAGCGCGACCCGGGCTTGGGACGCGACGACCACCGGCGCGAGGCTCCATCCGGCCCGCTCGGCGTGAGGCTTGAAGGCCGCGAGGAAGCCGGCCGCGCCCTCGTGCACGGCACGCGCCGAGAGCCCGTCGGCGACGACGATGGCGAGGTCGACGGAATCGCCGGCCGCCCGCTCCAGGGCGTCGCGATCCTCGGGTGCCAGGGCGCGGCCCTGGTCGGGCCGGCGCAGGTAGGCGGCGCGGTCGGCCGCCTGCGAGGCGACCCGGAGCGTCGGCAGGCCGAGGGCTTCGATGTCCGCAGTGACCGCGTCCGCATCCATCGGCGTGTGCACGGCGTCGCGGGCCTGGGCGTGGGCGAGGCCGAAGCGCAGCACCTCGCGGGTGGGCAGGCCGCTCCCGGTCCGCCCGAGGCCGATCCGCGCCGGCGTCAGGCCGGCGAGCCGCGCCCAGATCTTCGCGTCCTCGCTCATGCGGCGAGCCCGGAGGCGTCGGCGAGCAGCGGCGAGCAGGGCTCGGCGGGAAGCAGGGTGCCGGCGGCGTCCGTCATCCCGAGGGCGTGCAGCCACGCCTCGAACTCGGGCGCGCGCTTCAGCCCTAAGACCTCCCGGACGTAGAGGGAATCGTGGAACGAGGTGGACTGGTAGTTCAGCATCACGTCGTCGGCGCCGGGCACGCCCATCACGTAGGTGCAGCCGGCGGCGCCCAGCAGCGTCAGCAGCACGTCCATGTCGTCCTGGTCGGCCTCGGCATGGTTGGTGTAGCAGACGTCGACGCCGAGCGGCACGCCCATCAGCTTGCCGCAGAAATGGTCCTCGAGCCCGGCGCGGATGATCTCCTTGCCGTCGTAGAGGTATTCCGGCCCGATGAAGCCGACGACGGTGTTGACCAGCAGCGGCCGGAACGGGCGCGCCACCGCGTAGGCCCGCGCCTCCAGGGTCTGCTGGTCGATGCCGTGATGCGCGTTGGCCGAAAGCGCCGAGCCCTGCCCGGTCTCGAAATACATGCCGTTGTCGCCCAAAAAGCCGCGCTTCAGCGCCAGCATCGCCTCGTGCGCCTCCTTCAGGATCGCCAGCGTGACCCCGAACCCGGCGTTGGCCGCTTGCGTGCCGGCGATCGACTGGAACACGAGGTCCACCGGCCAGCCGCGGTTCATCGCCTCCAGGGTGGTGGTGACGTGGGTGAGCACGCATCCTTGCGTCGGAATCGCGTGGCGCCGGATGATCTCGTCGAGGAGGTGGAGCAGCTTGCCGAGGGCTGCCACCGAATCCGAGGCCGGGTTGATGCCGATCACCGCGTCGCCGCAGCCGTAGGACAGGCCGTCGAGGATCGACGCAGTGATGCCGGCCGGGTCGTCGGTCGGGTGGTTGGGCTGCAGCCGCACCGCCATCGTGCCGGGCAGGCCGATGGTGTTGCGGAACCGCGTGACCACCCGGCATTTCCGGGCGATCAGGATCAGGTCCTGGTTGCGCGAGATCTTCGAGACCGCCGCCGCCATCTCCGGGGTGATGCCGGGCGCGATCCGCGCCAGCGTCTCGGTGGTGGCCGTGAGCAGGAACTCGCGAAAGTCGCCGACGGTGAGGTGCGCGACCTCGGAGAACGCCGCCGCGTCATGGGTGTCGAGGATCAGCCGGGTGACGTCGTCGTCCTCGTAGGCGATCAGGGGCCGCGCCAGGATTTCGCGCAGCGGCACGTCGGCGAGGCACCAGCGCGCGGCCGACCCCTCCTCCGCCGATTCCGCGGCGACGCCTGCGAGCCGGTCGCCGGAGCGCACCGGCGTCGCCTTCGCCATCAGCTCGGCGAGGTCGGCGAACGCCCAGGTCCGCGGGCCGACGACGTGGCGGTAGGCCATGGGGTGCTCCTGACGCCGATGCCGGCTTCCGCTGCGCGAGATGAGGGGAGCAGCGTCCCATCCTGTCAGCTCGTGCGGTAGCGCTGCGCGAGAAAATCGAAGGTGGTTCGGATGAGCGGCGTGACCTTGGCGATGTCCTGGTCGTTGGCTGCGACGCGTTCGCCGTCCGTCGGGATCGTCGGAGCACGTTCCAGGTTGGCGACGGCACGTTCGAGATTGCCAAGGCCGTCCTCAAGCTTCCGCGCGCTCATAGATCCTGATTCCCTGTGCCAGGACGCGATCCTTGAGTGCGCTCGGCATGGTGTCGAGCTTGGCCACCGAGATCCGATAGAGGGTTCGACAATGCCCGACCCGGTCGCGAAGGCGGTCCAGCGCCGCCCCGTCGAGGTCGGGCGCCTCGATGGCGACGTCGATGTCGGATCGCGCATCGTGATCGCCCTCGGCGCGCGAGCCGAACACGATAATCGCCCGAACCGCAGGATGGGCCGCCACCGTCTCGATGGCGGCGCGGGCGCTGTCGGGAATGTCGACCGGTCGGTGCACGGGATCGCCGATCGATCGCAACACGGGGTCGCTCCTTCGTCGAGGCCGCCAATCCGTCCTCGTCTATCACACCTGGGTATGCCGACGCATCGGAGACGCGACCTCAGGCCGCCCCGCCATGCGGCGCCGGCACCTCCGTCGAGATCGCATCCACCGTCCGGGGCGTTGGGCTTCCGACGCCGTCCGCACGGGTGATGCGGATCTGCTGGTTGACCGGCTGCATGTTGCCGAAGGGGGTCGAGAACGCGATCTCGGCCGCGTCGCGCCCGACGCCGATGCGGACGAGACCGTCGGGATCGGCCTGGCGCGTCGCGTCGAACAGCCACCAACGCCCGTCGAGGTAGGCCTCGAACACCGCGTGGAAGTCGCTCGGCACGAGGCCGTGGGCATAGCACGACACGAACCGGGCGGGGATGCCGAGCGCGCGGCAGAAGGCGGTGCCGATATGCGCGAAGTCGCGGCAGACGCCGGCGCGCTTGAGCAGGCTCTCGTCGGCGGTGGTCTCGCCGTCGCTGGTGCCCGGCTTGTAGGTGAGGTGGTCGTGGATCCAGTTGCAGATCGCGTTGACGCGCTGGTGGCCCTTCGGCGTCGCCCCGAACTCGGCCTGGGCGAAGGGCGTCAGCCGGTCCGACGAGACGAAGCGGCTCGGCAGCAGGAAGGGCAGGATGTCGAGCGGCAGCTGCCCGACCGGCGTCTCGTTGATGGTCGCCGGGTCGGCCCGGTGCACCGTGAGCTCGACCTCGGCGTTGTATTCGAGCGCGAACTGACCCATCGGCACGTTGACGCCGAGGTAACGGTTGAGCAGGTCCGGCGTCGTGTAGACGTCGCGCTTCAGGTTCGGCGTCAACACCAGGGATTCACTGATGATCTCGACGCTCTTCAGCTTGGCCACCTCCAGGTTGAAGATGAAGGTCGTGTCCGAGAGGATGTTGTAGGACAGGCTGCAGCCGAGATTGTAGCGCATGGGGTCTCCTGGCGGTCACGGGCCGGCGAGCGACCTGCAAAGAGCGGGCCTTGGGGCGAACGCGCGTCCCGGTTGTCGGTTCGGCCACGGCTGCCGAACGGGCGCACGACCCGGCCGACGCGTCGCGACCGCCCTCCATCTAAACTTAAACGATGTTTGTATCTTTCAGGTTGTTTTGTGTGCGTGGGCACGGCACTCTGCTTGAGCAAGGCCGTCGATTCGATCGCAAGACCAGAGACCGCGATCGCGCCGGTCGATGTCCCCCAATGCGAATGACGGCCCTTGCCTCAGAGGGAGGAAGCAATGGCTGTTACTTTGCAGGTCGTCGGCTTGTATTACAAACAACCGCTCGACATGGGACTGACGCCTGGTCAAACCGTCAACATCAAGCAGGTCTTGGACTTCGCCCAAGCCAATCCACAAGGACAATACGCACTGAGTTATGGCGTCGGGCAGGGGGCGGGAGCCGCCTACGTCGATTTCATCATGACGGACATCAACGGCCAGTTCTCGTCGCCGGTGAGCGGCACGCGCTACAACGGCGGCCAATTCAGCCTCACGCAAACCTTCACGGGCGTCGGGAAAGGAAATTATACCGTCTGGCAATACTACGTGCAGGATCAGAATAACCAGCCGGTCAAACTTCCCACAGGGGCCGAGACGCCCTTTGAGACGGCGAACGTCGTCCAAGACGGATTCACCGTCATCTGGCGCCTCGTCGAGATCTGCAACGCGGTCCCCGTCATGGTCGGCGATACGGCGGTCGGCGCGACGGCATCCGAGCAGGCCGGTCTACGTATGAACGCGCGGTTGGCGAAGGTCGTCGGCAAGCCTGCCGTCAAGGCGTGACGTCCAAACTCTAGAGCATTTTCTTTACGCGAGCCGGCATCCAGCTCGCTTGAAAATGCTCTGGACGGCGGATGCAGTCTTCCGTGTCGCGTGGGTAGACTGCATCCGAGGCCTATCGAGCCACCGCGACGCGGTCGATCGCAGTCGTCGGACAAGGGTGCAACGTTCGATCACACCCGGCGCGGCAGGAGCACCACCGTCAGCGAGCGCACGCCTTGGGCGCCGTGGATCAGCACGCCCTCGATGTCGGCGGTGGCGGAGGGGCCGGTGTGGAGCACGGCGTAGGCGGCGCCGGCGAAGTCCGGGCGCCTGTAGGCGGCCTGGATGTTCACGACGACGTCGGCGGGGTCGAGCAGGACCACGAGGTGCTGGGCGAGGTAGGCCACCGCGTTCACCACGAGCTCGGCCTCGGTGAACAGCACCGATCCGGTCTCGGCCACCCCGAAGCGGGCGCGCACGATCGCCACGTCGACGTCGTCCACCGCCTGCGGCCGGGTGACGGCGGCGAGGTCGAGGGTGCCGACATATTCCGGCACGGCGGAAGCGACGACCTTGGCCGCATCCAGGCGGTCGCGCACGTGGCCAAGCGGATCGCCGGCGGGGCCGGCCTCGACCACCCGGCCGCCCATGCGCTTCAGCGCCTCGGTGAAGGCCAGGATGCGGTCGTCGTCGACCAGCGGCGCGAAGTCCGGGATTTGCGGCAGCGGATAGTCGCCGGCCGGCCGGTTGCGGCGGATCGCGGCCAGCGTCGCCTCGCGGGTGCCGGCGCTCACGACACGTCCTTCTTCGAGGCGACGTCCTTCTTGGACGCACCCGCCATGCGGTTCTGCTTGTACCAGGCGTGAAAACTCTGCTTGGGGGCCTCGGGCATCTCGCGCTTCTTCCCCCAGGTGTTGAGCGGGTTGTAGACGGCGAAGCGCGGCAGGGCGCGAAGCGCCGAATCCGCCGTGCCGATCGCCGCGCGGTAGGCGGCCGGGCGGCTCAGCACGGCGCCGGCGGCCTTCATCATGCCCTGCTTCAAGAGCGGGATCTGGTGCTCCTCGGCCAGAACCTTGCGCCAGGCGAAGATCTGCTCGTGGATGTTGATCTTCACCGGGCAGACGTTGGTGCAGGAGCCGTTCATGGTCGAGGAGAACGGCAGCGTCGAGTATTTCCGCTTGTTGAAGGTCGGGTCGATGATCAGCCCGATCGGCCCGGCATAGGTCGCCCCGTAGGAGAGTCCGCCCGAGCGCCGGTAGACCGGGCAGGTGTTCATGCAGGCGCCGCAGCGGATGCATTTCAGCGAGGTCCAGAACTCCTCCATCCCGAGGCGTTCGGAGCGGCCGTTGTCGACCAGCACGTAGTGCATCTCGGTGCCGGGCCGCGGACCGCGGAAGTGCGAGGTGTACTGGGTGATCGGCGAGCCCAGCGCCGAGCGCGACAGCAGGCGGATGAACACGCCGAGGTCTTCGATCCGCGGGATGATCTTCTCGATGCCGATCGAGTGGATCTGCAGCGGCGGCACGTTGCCCGACAGGTCGGCGTTGCCCTCGTTGGTGCAGGTGACCACCGTGCCGGTCTCGGCGATGGCGAAGTTGCACCCGGTCATCCCCGCATCGGCGTTGAGGATGTAGGGCCGCGTGGTCTCGCGCTGGCTTTCGGCCAGGTAGTGGGCGTCGTCGTTCTCGGGGTCGGTGCCGAGCGTGCGCGCAAAAACCTCGGCGACGTCCATCCGCGTCTTGTGCACGGCCGGCGCCACGATGTGGCTCGGTTCCTCGTTGTCGAGTTGCTGGATGCGCTCGCCGAGGTCGGTCTCGATGATCTCGATCCCGCTCGCCGCCATGTGGTGGCGGAAGCCGCACTCCTCGGTGAGCATCGACTTCGACTTCACCAGGGTCTTCGCGCCGTGGCTGCGCAGGATCTCGAGCACGATGCGGTTGTGGTCCGCGCCGTCCGAGGCCCAGTGCACGTGGACGCCGTTGGCCTTGGCCGCCGCCTCGAACTGCTCGAGGTAGGTGTCGAGCCGGCTCAGCGTGTGCGCCTTGATGTTCGAGGCGATCTCGCGAAGCTCCTCCCATTCGGGGATGCCGTGGGCCGACACGTCGCGCTTCTTGCGCAGGTCCCACAGGCGCTCGTCGTGCGCCGCCTGGTGCAGCGGCGCGGCGAGGAAGCGCTCGGCGGCCTCGCCCTGGTCGATCGGCCGGTTGCCGCGGATCTTGGCCCCGCGTGGCTGTTGTTCGCGCGTCTTCGGCGCTGCGATCGGCTTCGAGGCGGCCTCCGCGTGCTGGAGGCGGCCGCCATCCTGGTGGCGCTCGCTCTCGTCGCCGGGCGCGCGCACCTCCGGGTGGATCATGCCGGCGCTCTCGCGGGGCGTGCCATCCGTCTCGCGGGGCGTAAGGTCTTCGATGCTCATGCGGCGGCTCCGTTCAGGACCTGCGCGATGTGGATGTACTTCAGCGGCACGCCGAGGCGCTCGGCGCAGCCCTTCTGGTGCATCAGGCACGAGGAATCGGCCGAGACGACGTACGCGGCCCCGGCGCGCGCCTGGTCGGTCACCTTGTCGTAGCCCATCTTGGCCGAGACGGCGGGCTCGAACACCGAGAAGGTGCCGCCGAAGCCACAGCACTCGTCGGGCCGCGTCAGCTTGACGACCTCGATGCCCTTCACCTTGGCCAGCAGGTCAAGGGGCTTCGAATAGTATGGCAGGTTGATCTCGGACGGCCGGGCGTGGTGGATGCCGCGCAGCGCGTTGCAGTTGGCGTGGTAGGCGACCTTGTGCGGGAACGACGCCCAGGGGAATTCCTCGATCTTCAGCACGTCGTGCAGGAACTCGACCAGCTCGAAGGTCTTTCGGCGAACGCCGACGACTTCTTCGGTCTGGGGAATCGCCGTCAGATGCTCGCGCACCTGGTGGACGCAGCTGCCCGAGGGCGCGACGACGTAGTCGAACTTGGCGAAATTCTTGACAAACAGGGCTTCGGTGGCGGCGGCTTCCGCGTGGCAGCCGGTGTTGGTCATCGGCTGGCCGCAGCAGGTCTGGTCGAACGGGTATTCCACCTCGAGGCCGAGGCGCTCGAGCAACTCGAGGGTGGCGATGCCGACCTCCGGCTCGAAGGCGTCGACGTAACAGGGGACGAACAGTCCGATCCGCATGGTCCTATCCCGTTTCCCTAAGCCGTTCCGCCGGGCCGTTCGCCCACGCCGTCAGGCGCCGTCTTCCGAGGCGCCCACCTGGACCAGCAGCTTGCCGAAGTTGCCGCCGGTGTAGAGGCTGTCGAGGTGTTCCACCGCCCGCGCGAGGTCGGGCCGCACGTCCTGCCGGGTCTTGATCCGGCCTTCCGCCATCCAGCCGCCCAGCGCCTGCACCGCCTCGCCCCAGCGCGCGGCGTAGTCGGTGACGATGAAGCCCTGCACGGTGAGCCGCCGCATCAGCATCTGGCGCCACGCCGCCGCGACGGCCGGACTCGGGCGCTCCGAAGAGTCTTTGGACGTGTCGTTGTAGGAGGCGATCAGGCCGCACAGCGGCATCCGCCCGAACAGCCGCATCCGCGCGAACACCGCGTCTGAGATCGGGCCGCCGACCTGCTCGAAGTTGATGTCGACGCCGTCGGGCGCCAGGGCGTCGAGGCGGGCGCCGACATCCTCGCTGCGGTAGTCGATCGCCGCGTCGAACCCGAGCTCGTCGACGACGAACCGGCACTTGTCCGGCCCGCCGGCGATGCCGATCACCCGACAGCCCTTGATCTTGCCGATCTGCCCGACGACCTGGCCGACGCCGCCGGCGGCGGCCGAGACCACCAGGGTCTCGCCGGCCTTCGGGCGGCCGATGTCGAGCAGGCCGAAATACGCCGTCGGGCCGACGAGGCCGAACACGCCGAAGGCGAGGGAGAGCGGCACGCCCGGCGGCAGGGCCAGGGGCTGCAGGCCCTGCCCGTCGGTGACCATGTGGTCGGCCCAGACGCCCATGCCGGAATAGAGCGCGCCGGGCTCGACGCCGTCCTTCCGGCTCTCGATCACGCGCCCGGCCACGAGGCCGCGCATCGGCTCGCCGACGCCCACCGGCGGCATGTACTGCTCGGCGTCGCTCATCCAGATGCGGTTGGTCGGATCGAGCGACAGGTACAGCACCTGCAGCAGGAACTGGCCTTGCTGCAGCTCGGGCAGAGCCTCGGCGCCGTAGGCGAGGTCGCCCTCGGCGACGGCCCCGACCGGGCGGCGCGCGAGGCGCCAGATGTTCCGTTGCCGGGCCATGCGCCTTCCCTGATGTTCCTTCGAAGCCGCGACGCGCCGCCTTGGAACGATTTCAATCCGGTCTATCGAATCAGGTTGGTCTTGGCGAGGTCGAGGACCGCGTCACCGCGTCCGCTCATCACCGCCCGCAGCATGTAGAGGCTGAAGCCCTTCACCTGCTGGCCGTCGATCTTCGGCGGGATCGAGAGCTCGTTGCGCGCCACCGCCACGTCGAGCAGCGACGGCCCGTCGAAGGCCAGGAACTCGCGGATCGCGCCTTCGAGTTCACCCGGATCCTCGACCCGAATCGCGAAGATGCCGGCCGCCCGCGACATCGCGGCGAAGTCCGGGTTGTCGAGCGCGACGCCGGTCTCGAGGTAGCCCGCGGCCTTCATCTCCATCTCGACGAAGCCGAGCGAGCCGTTGTTGAACACCACCACCTTCACGGGCAGCCGGTGCTGGCGCAGCGTCAGGAAGTCGCCCATCAGCATGCTGAAGCCGCCGTCGCCGCACAGCGCGATCACCTCGCGCCGGGGCGAGGCGGCCTGGATGCCGATACCCTGGACCATGGCGTTGGCCATCGAGCCGTGGACCCACGAGCCGACGAGTCGGCGCTTCCCGTTCATCTTGAGGTAGCGCGCCGCCCAGATCGTCGGCGTGCCGACGTCGGCGGTGAACACCGCGTCGTCGGAGGCGGCGTCGCTCAGGAGCTTGGTGAGGTATTGCGGGTGGATCGGCTTGCGGCCGGGCTTGCCCGTCGCCAGCTCGTCGAGCCCTTCGCGCGCCTTGGCGTAGTGCTTGAGGCTGCCGTCGAGCCAGGCGCGGTCGGCCTTCACCGCGAGCAACGGCCGCAGCGCGCGGATCGTGGCGCCGACGTCGCCGACGAGGCCGAGGTCGAGCCGGCAGCGGCGCCCGAGCTCTTCCGGGCGCAGGTCCACCTGCGCCACCTTCGCGTCCTTCGGGTAGAACTGCTTGTAGGGAAAGCCGGTGCCGAGCATCAGCAGCGTCTCGCAGCCGACCATCGCCGCGTAGCCGGACGAGAACCCGATCAGCCCGGTCATGCCGACGTCGTAAGGGTTGTCGTATTCGACGAACTCCTTGCCGCCGAGCGCGTGGACGATCGGGCTCTTCAGGGCCTCGGCGAGCTGCAGCAGCTCGGCATGCGCCCCGGCGCAGCCGCGACCGCAGAGCAGCGTGATCTTGCGGGAGCCGTTCAGCAGCTCGGCCAAAGCCGCAAGGTCGGCCTCGGCCGGCTGCACCACGGGCTTCGGCGGCACGAGGCCGGCCTTCGTCGCCACGGCGCGGGCCGGCGCGTCCTTCAGCGCGACGTCGCCGGGGATGACGACCACCGCGACGCCGCGCTGCCCGATCGCGGCGCGCATGGCGTTCTCCAGCACGTAGGGGAGCTGGGCGGGATCGGAGACCTGCTCGCAATAGTGGCTGCAGCCGCGGAACAGCTCGGTCGGGTGCGTCTCCTGGAAGTAGCCCGAGCCGATCTCGGCCGACGGGATGTGCGCCACCAGCGCCAGGACCGGCGTGCGCGAGCGATGGCAATCGTAGAGGCCGTTGATCAGGTGGACGTGGCCGGGGCCGCACGAGCCGGCGCAGACCGCGAGCTGCCCGGTGACCTGGCTCTCGGCGCCGGCCGCGAACGCGCCGGATTCCTCGTGGCGGACGTGGATCCACTCGATCACGCCGCGCGCCCGGATCGCCTCGGTGATCGCGTTCAGGCTGTCGCCGACGACCCCGTAGATGCGCCGGACGCCGGCCTCCTGCAGGGTCTCGACGACGTGGTCGGCGACGGTGGTGATCCGCATACGTTCGGCTCCGTGGATTCGGAGGGCGAACTTTTTGCGGTGCGGCGCGGTTCCGGCGAACGGGTCGGGGCCGGTGACGGATGTCGCTCTCGCTACGGGATTGAGCCGATGGCAGGCGTCAAGCGCAGCGCCGCTCAGCCGGCCGACGCCTCGCTCAGGATCGCCGCGATGATCGGGCGAAGCTCGGGCAGCGACACCGTCGCGATCTTCCATAGGATGAGGTCGTCGATGCGATTTTACTCGTGCCGGAGCTTGTTGCCGACGGCGGCGATCTCGGACCATGGTACGGCCGGAAAGCGTGTCTTCGCATCCGGCGGCACGTGTCGGCTCGCTTCCGATACGATCTCGACACGTCGTTCGACGGCGAGGCGCATCACCAGGTCCATGCGATAATCGGCGAACGTTCGTCCCGCGACGATGTCCGCAGCCGCGTCGCTCATCGTCAGGATATCCGTGAGGCGTGCAATCGCCGACCGCTTCATCACAGGACCTGGATGGCCTCGCGCTCGATCTCGGCCCGCAATTGAGGGTGTAGGCCTTCCCGCGTCGTCAAGTCGACCCGGCACCCGAGCGCCTGCGCGAGGTAGGCTTCCGTCCTGAATAATTCGACGAAGCCGAACCGGTCGTATTGCGGGTCGACGAACAGGTCGACGTCGCCATCGAGGCCGGCCTCGTCCCGGGCGACGGAGCCGAAGAGGTAGAGCGCGAGAATGCCGGAATTCTGAAGATGCCCGGCCCGCTCGGTGAGTCTGGCGATCACGTCGCTGCGCTGCATCGCATGCCACCGTCGTTCCGCATCACGATCGAAGGCCAAGCCGCCACCGATTCGAACAGGCCCGCTAGTCAACCCGAGGGAGCCGAAAAGCTCAATCGTCCATCTTCAAGGCGGCGATGAACGCCTCCTGCGGGATCTCGACGCGCCCGAACTGGCGCATCTTCTTCTTGCCTTCCTTCTGCTTGTCCAGGAGCTTGCGCTTGCGCGAGATGTCGCCGCCGTAGCACTTGGCGGTCACGTCCTTGGACAGGGCCTTGATCGTCTCGCGGGCGATGATCTTGCCCCCTAACGCCGCCTGGACCGGGATCTGGAACAGGTGGCGCGGGATCAGGTCCTTCAGCTTCTCGCACATGGCGCGACCGCGATGCTCGGCGCGGGTGCGGTGGACCAGCATCGAGAGCGCGTCGACCGGCTCGGCGTTGACGAGGATCGACATCTTCACGAGGTCGCCCTCGCGGTAGTCCGAGATGTGGTAGTCGAACGAGGCGTAGCCCTTCGAGATCGACTTGAGGCGGTCGTAGAAGTCGAACACCACCTCGTTCAGCGGCAGGTCGTAGACGACCATGGCGCGTTTTCCCACGTAATTGAGGTCCACCTGCGAGCCGCGCCGGTCCTGGCACAGCTTCAGCACGCCGCCGAGATGCTCGTCGGGGGTGAGGATGGTGGCGCGGATCCACGGCTCCTCGATCGCCGTGATCTTCATCACGTCGGGCATGTCGGCCGGGTTGTGCAGCTCCTTCACCGTGCCGTCGGTCATCTGCAGGCGGTAGACCACGGAGGGCGCCGTCGAGATCAGGTCGAGGTTGAACTCGCGCTCGAGCCGCTCCTGGATGATCTCGAGGTGCAGCAGCCCGAGGAAGCCGCAGCGGAAGCCGAAGCCGAGGGCGGCCGAGGTCTCCATCTCGTAGGAGAACGAGGCGTCGTTGAGCCGGAGCTTGCTCATCGCGCTGCGCAGGGTCTCGAATTCGGCCGCATCCACGGGGAACAGCCCGCAGAACACTACCGACTGCACGTCCTTGAAGCCCGGCAGCATCTCCTTGCACGGGCGCTTGTCTTCCGTGAGCGTGTCGCCGACGCGGGTGTCGGCGACCTCCTTGATCGAGCCCGTGAAGAAGCCGACCTCGCCGGGGCCGAGCTCGCCGATGTCGGCCATCTTCGGACGGAACACGCCGATCTTGTCGACGCCGTGCACCGCGTCGGCCCGCATCATGCGGATGTTCATGCCCTTCTTGAGCACGCCGTCGACGATGCGCACCAGCACGACGACGCCGAGGTAGACGTCGTACCAGCTATCCACCAGCAGCGCCTTCAGGGGCGCGTCGCGGTCGCCCTTCGGCGGCGGCAGGCGCTTGACGATGGCTTCCAGCACCGCCTCGATGTTCAGCCCGCTTTTCGCCGAGATCGCCACGGCCTCGGACGCGTCGATGCCGATCACCTCCTCGATCTGGGCGCGGATGCGCTCGGGCTCGGCGGCCGGCAGGTCGATCTTGTTGAGGACGGGCACGATCTCGTGGTTGGCGTCGAGCGCCTGGTAGACGTTGGCCAGCGTCTGCGCCTCGACGCCCTGGCTCGCATCCACAACCAGCAGCGAGCCTTCGCAGGCGGCGAGCGAGCGGGACACTTCGTAGGCGAAGTCGACGTGGCCGGGCGTGTCCATCAGGTTGAGGACGTAGTTCTTGCCGTCCTCGGCCTTGTATTCCAGGCGCACGGTCTGCGCCTTGATGGTGATGCCGCGCTCCTTCTCGATGTCCATCGAATCGAGCATCTGCTCGCTCATGTCGCGCAGCGCCACGGTGCCCGTCGTCTGGATCAGGCGGTCGGCGAGCGTCGACTTGCCGTGGTCGATATGCGCGACGATCGAGAAGTTGCGGATGTTGTCGATCGGCGTGGTCGTCATCGATGCGGATCTCCGGCGCGCGTGCGGCCGGCCGGAGGGCCGTCGTCGCGCGCCGTCTGATGTGAGGAGGCGGTGTCGGTCGTCCCGGGGGGATAGCAGCCGCAGGGGGGAGCGCCAAGCGCGGGCGGCGTCGCGGGGCGAATCCCTCGGTGACGGAGACCGAATGGGCCTGTCCGGCCCCACGGCCCTTCGGATTTTGGGCGTTCGGCCCTATCTAGAGGGCATACCCTCCGCGCAATCCCGTGCTTTGGGCTCCGAAGCGGAAGGCCCAAGATGGCTCGCACTCCCCCCAACGGGCGTTCGCCCAGCATCTCGATGTCGGACTTCAACGCCCGCGTGAAGCGCGTGCTCGAAGGCAACGAGGAAGTGACCCGCGGCGCGCCGCGCGCGACCCCGGGCTGGAGCCGCCGCCGCAACACCCGGCCGCCGGTCGGCGCCGAGGCCCAGCCCGAGGCGGAGACCTCCGAGGCGACGGAGTCCGAGACCGAGTCCGAGGATTCCGAGGCCGAGAAGCCGGCCACCGAAGAGGCCTGAGACCTCCGCTTCACGTCGGCCCGCGGCTTCGCGGACCGACGTCCGGCCGCTCAGGCTCGCGGCGCCTCGTCCTTCGCCCGAGCCTCGGCGGCCATGACCACGAGGACCTTTCGCAACGCGCCCATGTCGCCGACTCGCTCCGGGAAGGTCACCCGCGCGGTCCGGTCGGCGGCGAGCAGGTCCATCCCCTCCGGGTCGAGCCCGGTGAGGCGCCACGCGGCCGCCCCCTCCGAGGCGGCGTAGAGCGCCAGCGCGTCGGCGTGGTCGGCGTTCATGTGCTCGATCGCGCCGCGCTCGCCGGCCACGATCGCCTCGGCGCCCGCGAGATCCAGCAGCAGCTCGGCCTTCGTCAACGTCGCCGCCTTGGCGAAGCCCCCGTTGAGGTGGCCGGCCGTCGGCTCCAGCGCGAAGAATCCGAAATCCGGGAAGTCGGCGTAGAGCGCGGCCTTCGGGTGCCGGGCGAGGAAGCGCGCCCGCACGCGGGGCTCGTCGGTCCGCACCGCCCGCCCGACGACGGTCAGCCGCGGGTGGGCGAGCGGGTCGCCCTTGCCGCCGGCCGAGAACAGCAGCGAGCAGCGCGGGTCGGCGAGCAGGTTGCGGGTGTGCGCCGAGAGCTGCGACAGCAGCATCAGCGGCGTGCCGTCGACGTCGGTGGCGATGGTCGTCAGCGAGGCGAACGGCGTGCCGTCGGAATCGAGCGTCGCCAGGGCGCCGGAGCGGATGCTGCGCAGCAGGCGCCGCGACAGGCCGATCGCGTCGAACGGGGCCTGCGCCGCCGGAAGCGGCCGCG
>NZ_VRUX01000439.1:0-3614 GCF_008039885.1 Methylobacterium sp. WL103 | reverse complement strand
TCCGACGCCCGCCTCGTCGACCCGCCCCATCGACACCCCCATGGCGCGTGTCCTGCGACCAGCCATCCGAGGCCCAAGCCTCGGAGAGGCCCAACAACCATCCATTCGGGAGGCCGAGATGCCCGCGCACGCTCAAGTCATCGACATGCATACCGCCGACGTGAACATGGCCGAGGCCGACACCCAGCCTGCGCTCACCGACGGGTTCCACCTCGTCATCGACGCGCTGAAGCTCAACGACATCAACACGATCTACGGCGTGCCGGGCATCCCGATCACCGATCTCGGGCGCCTCGCCCAGGCCGAGGGCATCCGGGTGATCTCGTTCCGGCACGAGCAGCATGCCGGCAACGCGGCGGCGATCGCCGGCTTCCTCACGAAGAAGCCGGGCATCTGCCTCACGGTCTCGGCGCCGGGCTTCCTCAACGGCCTGACGGCTTTGGCCAACGCCACCACCAACTGCTTCCCGATGATCCTGATCTCGGGCTCGTCCGAGCGCGAGATCGTCGACCTGCAGCAGGGCGACTACGAGGAGATGGACCAGCTCGCCATCGCCAAGCCCCTGTGCAAGGCGGCCTTCCGCGTGCTGCACGCCGCCGACATCGGCATCGGCGTGGCCCGCGCGATCCGCGCCGCCTGCTCCGGCCGTCCCGGCGGCGTCTACCTCGACCTGCCGGCCAAGCTCTTCGCGCAGGTGATGGACGCCGAGGCTGGCGCGAAGTCGCTGGTCAAGGTGATCGACCCGGCGCCCGCCCAGATCCCGGCGCCGGAAGCGATCGCGCGGGCGCTGGCCGTGCTGAAGACCGCAGAGCGCCCCCTGATCATCCTCGGCAAGGGCGCCGCCTACGCGCAGGCCGACGAGGCGGTCCGCGCGCTGGTCGAGACCAGCGGCATCCCCTACGTGCCGATGAGCATGGCCAAGGGCCTCCTGCCCGACACCCACCCGCTCTCGGCCGGCGCCGCGCGCTCGACGGTGCTGAAGGAGGCCGACGTCGTGCTCCTGGTCGGCGCCCGGCTGAACTGGCTGCTCTCGCACGGCAAGGGCAAGACCTGGGGCGCGCCGGGCTCCAAGAAGTTCATCCAGATCGACATCGAGCCGCGCGAGATGGATTCGAACGTCGAGATCGTCGCGCCCGTCGTCGGCGACATCGGCTCCTGCGTCGCGGCGCTGCTGGACGGGATGAAGGGCGGCTGGCCGGCGCCGCCCGCGGCCTGGACCGAGACGATCAAGGCGAAGAAGGACACCAACATCGCCAAGATGGGCCAGCGCCTCCTGAAGAACTCGACCCCGATGGACTTCCACGGCGCGCTCGGCGTGCTGCGCACGATCATCAAGGAGCGGCCCGACGCGATCCTCGTCAACGAGGGCGCCAACACCCTCGATCTCGCCCGCGGCGTCATCGACATGTACCAGCCGCGCAAGCGCCTCGACGTCGGCACCTGGGGGATCATGGGCATCGGCATGGGCTTCGCCGTGGCGGCGGCCGTCGAGACCGGCAAGCCGGTGCTCGCGGTCGAGGGCGACTCGGCCTTCGGCTTCTCCGGCATGGAGGTCGAGACGATCTGCCGGTACGACCTGCCGGTCTGCATCGTGGTGTTCAACAACAACGGCATCTATCGCGGCACCGACGTGAACCCGTCGGGCGCGGCCGACGTGGCGCCGACCGTGTTCGTGAAGGACGCGCGCTACGACAAGATGATGGAGGCCTTCGGCGGCGTCGGCGTCAACGTCACGACGCCGGATGCGCTCCGCGTGGCGGTCAACGCGGCTATGGATTCGGGTCGTCCGACCCTGATCAACGCGGTGATCGACCCCTCTGCGGGCACCGAGAGCGGCAACATCGGCAGCCTCAACCCGCAGAGCACCGTGAAGCGGAAGTAAGTGCCGCCGCGTGATGAAGGGGAGGGCGGTCGCCGCCCTCCCGCGACCATGGACGACGACGCGATGATCGATCCGCGCCTCGCCGGCCGCATCGCCTTCGCGCACCGGCTCCCCGTGAAGCCGCCGCTACCGCCGGGGCGTCACCCGCTCGGGCTGTTTCCGGAGCGCGACGCGATCCTCCACGTGCCGGCCGGGATCGACCCGCGAAGGGCCACGCCGCTGGTGGTGCTGTTCCACGGCGGCGGGGGCGGCGCGGAGAAGATCCTGCCGATGCTGGAAGCCCACGCGGAGGGGCGCGGGTTCCTGCTGCTGGCCCCGCAATCGCTGTTCCCGACCTGGGACCTCGTCATCGCCGGCCACGGGCCCGACCGCGAGCGCCTCGAAGCCGCGCTCGCCGAGGTCGGATCGTGCTTCCTGCTGGATCCGTCGCATCTGGCCTTCGCCGGCCATTCGGACGGCGGCAGCTACGCCCTGTCCTCGGGGCTGACCAACGGGGACGTCGTCACCCACGTCATCGCCTCGTCCGCCGGCTTCCTGAGCGATCAGGTCCAAACCGGGGCGCCGCGGGTCTTCGTCTCGCACGGCACCCGGGACGCGCAGATCGCGGTCGCGCATGGCGGCCGCAGCCATGCCGCGCAGCTCGAACGGGCCGGCTACGACACCACCTACGTCGAGTACGACGGCCCCCACGCCTACGACCCGGCGGTGGTGGCGCAGGCCGTCGCCTTCTTCCTCGACGTGCCGAACCCGGCCTGACGCCCCCTCGGATCAGGCCGGCGCCAGCATCCGCGGCGTCGGCACCTCGGCCTGGCGCCGCGTGGCGTCGGTGAGCAGGGCCGCCACGAGGTCGCCCTGCGAGACGATCCCGACGAGGCGGTCGTCCGGCCCGACCACCGGCAGATGGTGCAGGCCGAGCCCAGACATCTGCAGCACGACCTCGCCGATCGGGCTGTCCGGCCGCAGCGTCACGACAGGGCTCGTCATGATGTCCTCTACCGAGCCGTGCGGGGCGCGCCCGCGGGCCGCGGTCAGGCGCAGGCGGCGGAGGAGCCCGAGGCGCGGCCCGCGTCGGTCCCACGCCGCCTTGTCGAGGAGGTCGGTCTGCGTGACGATGCCGACCACGCGAGCACTCTCGTCGGTCACCGGCAGGACCTTGATGTGGTGGCGGCGCAGAAGGGCGAGCGCATCCATCAGCGGCGCGTGGGGGGCGATCGCTACCACGTCGCGGGTCATGATCGCGGCGCAGTCCGTCTGGCCCGAGCGACGGCGGGTGGCGCGGAGCTGCGCCTGCCGCAGGATCGCCTCGAGGTCGCTGCGCCCGACATCGAGGATCTGGTCGAAGTCTTCCAGCGCCGCATCGAGGTCCTCGCCGCTGAAGCCCAGGGGCGCGGCGACGGGATCGGCGCGGCCGGGCGCGGGCGCGATGCCGGGATGCGGGTAGGGGCGGCCGGTGAGGTTGTTGAAGAGGAGCGCCGCGGCGAGCAGCAGCAACGAGTTCACGCTGACCGGCCAGAGCACGAAGCCGTAGCCGAGGTCGTGGATCGCCGGGCCGCCCAGCACCGCGGTGAGCGCGACCGCGCCGCTCGGCGGGTGGACGCAGCGCAGCGCCATCATCGACCCGACGGCTCCGGCGATGGCCAGCGCCGCCGCCAGGATCGGATCGTGCACGAGCGCCGCGACGCTCACGCCGACGAGGGCCGCCACGAGGTTTCCGCCGACGATCGACCAGGGC
>NZ_VRUX01000438.1:0-3616 GCF_008039885.1 Methylobacterium sp. WL103 | reverse complement strand
GCGGGATCGTCGGCGGCGCGGTGGGCGCGGCGACCGGCACCGTCGGCGGCATCCTCGGCGTCGACATGCAGCCGCGCTTCCGCAGCTACGTCCGCGAGCGCAACGTGCGCTCCTACGATTACGACGGCCGCGTCGCGGTCGGCACCACCCTGCCGGGCGACGGCGTGACCTATTACGACGTGCCCGACGAGTACCGCGTCCAGACCGGCACCCGCTACACCGTGATCAACAACCGCCCGGTTCTGGTCGATCGCGGCCACCGCATCGTCGAAGTGATCGACTAACTTTTTCAGCCTCCACCAATCCGAGAGGGCTCCGGGGCGATACGCCTCGGGGCCCTTTTCGTTGGTACGCTGCCGTGCAACGCTTTGCCGCATCGCCCGTTAGGGTTCTGACGGCGAACGGGAATTCTGAAACCATGGACGACGACGCCATCGACGCGAAGGCCGGCCTGCCGGAACCGGTTCGCGACCACCTCGGCCAGCAGCTCCGCTCGATGCTGACGGTGGGCCAGGAGAAGCCGCGCTTCCTCGGTGACGACCCTGCCCCCGATGAGACCTTCGCGCCGCAGCTGCAGCGCCTCGAGACCCGGCTGAAGACCCACGAGGAAGGCACCGGCGCCGTCGAGCACGCCCTCGACCGCATCCTCGACGCGTTCGGCGTCACCCCCGAGGACGACAAGCCGGCGGCCTGAACACCGCCTCCGCGCTCAAACCTTGGGGCGCGTCGCCAGCAGGTCGCGGATCTCGCCCAGGATCTTCACGTCCGCCGGCACTTCGGCGATCGCCTCGGGCTTGGCCTCTTCCTTGGTCTGGAGCTTGTTCATCGCGCGGATGACCAGGAACAGCACGAAGGCGACGATCATGAAGTTGATCGCCACGGTGATGAACTGGCCGTAGCCGATCACCGCGCCCTGCTTCTTCGCCTCGGCATAAGCTGCGCCGGCTTGCACCTTCGAGGAAAGCGGCAGGTAGTAGTTCGAGAAGTCGAGGCCGCCGGTGATCGCGCCGATCATCGGCATGAACACGTCCTGCACCGCCGAGGTCACGATCGCCCCGAAGGCGGCGCCGATGATCACGCCGACGGCGAGGTCGACCACGTTGCCGCGCAGCGCGAACTTCTTGAACTCTTCGAGCACGGCGGCCCCCCTCACGTTTCAGTGGGCAAAACCTATCGCAAGTTGCGCGCCGGCCTCAAGGCGAAAGGAATATTGTCCACCGCTCAGATCGCGGAGGCCGGATCCTCGCCGCTCTCGGGGCGCGTCTGCGGCTCGAGGCGTGACCGGCGGCGGTACTGCGCCGCGCCCAACGGCAGGCCGACGATGTAGGCGGCGCTGATCGCGACCAGCGATTCGAACGGGAACGAGATCAGCAGGCCGAAGGCGGCGACGCCCGCCAGGAAGATCGGGAGCACCAGCCCGCGGGGCACGCGCTTGCCCATGGTCTTGCCGGAGAAGGTCGGCACGGTGGAGACCACCAGCAGCGCGATGCCGAGCACGTAGACAAGGATCGCCGGCGCGGCCCAGGCCTCGAAGCCGAAGCCGAGGAAGTGCAGGTAGAGCGGCAGCATCGCCGTCATCGCCCCGGCCGGCGCCGGCATGCCGACGAAGTAGTCCTTCTTCCATTCCGGGCGGTTCGGGTCGTCGAGCATCGCGTTGAAGCGGGCGAGCCGGAGCGCCATGGCGATGGCGAAGATCAGCGCCACGATCCAGCCGAGCGATTTCAGGTTGTGGAGCGCGAAGCCGTAGAGGATCAGCGCCGGCGCGCAGCCGAAGTTGACGAAGTCGGCCAGCGAATCGAGTTCCGCCCCGAAGCGCGAGGTGCCCTTCAGCAGGCGCGCCACGCGCCCGTCGATGCCGTCGAGCACGGCGGCCGCGATGATCGCGATCACCGCCGGCTCGAACTTGCCCTCGAAGGCCAGCCGGATCGCCGTCAGCCCGAGGCAGAGCGCCATCAGGGTGATCATGTTGGGCGCGATCATCCGGAACGGTACCGGCTTGAACCGGCGCGGCCGCGGCTCGTTCGCGTCCGGCTCGAAGGGCGGGAAGAGATCGTCCATCGCCCCTCCTGAGAGCATTTTCGAGCGAAGTGGAAGCCGGTTCGCGTGAAGAAAATGCGACCGCACGAGTAAGTCAGATGCGCCGGAAGCTGCGCTCGGGGCCGCCGCCGAGGTCGGCGAGCACGGTCTCGCCGGCCACCGCCTTCTGGCCGAGGCCCACCAGCACGCGGGTGCCGACGGGGAGGTACACGTCCACCCGCGACCCGAACCGGATCAGCCCGAAGCGCTCGCCCACCGAGAGCTGGTCGCCGGCCGAGACGAAGCCGACGATGCGCCGCGCCACCAGGCCCGCGATCTGCACCACGCCGATCCGCACCGGCTGGCCGCCGTGCAGGGTCTCCATCACCATTCCGTTGCGCTCGTTGTCCTCGCTCGCCTTGTCGAGCTCGGCGTTGAGGAACAGCCCCGGCGTGTAGTGGATCTGGCCGATCCTGCCCGTCACCGGCACGCGGTTCACGTGGCAGTCGAACACGTTCATGAACACCGAGACGCGGGTCATCGGCACCGGCGGCAGGTCGAGCTCGGGCGGCGGCAGCACGGTGGAGATCAGGTTCACGCGCCCGTCGGCCGGCGACACCACGAGGCCGTCGGCCACCGGCGTCACCCGCTCGGGGTCGCGGAAGAAGTAGCACACCCACAGGGTGAGGATCAGGAACACCCAGCCGAAGAACTGCGAGAACGTGCCGGCCAGCACCGTGAGCACGATCCCGATCACGATGAAGGGGTAGCCCTCCTTGTGGATCGGGACGAGCGTCCGGCGGATCGTCAGGAGAAGGTCGTTCATGCGGTCTTTCGACGGGGCGGGGCCAAACGGGATTTTGACCCGCGCGATGGCAGCCCGGGGCGCGAAGGTCAACCTCGCGCGCCGTCGCGCGGTGCAACGGATCGGACGCCCCCCTCTCCCCGCGTGCGGGGAGAGGCCCGGCGGCACCCCGTCGTGCGGCCGGGAAGCGAAGGCGAAGCCGAAGCGACGGTGAGGGGGCGCGACCGGAGGAGGCTCGTCCGTTCGCGCCCCCTCACCCTCGGCTGCCGCCTCGCTTGGCCGACGACGCGGTCGTCAAAGCCCTCTCCCCGCAGGCGGGGCGAGGGGATGCGCGTCCCTCCAGACACGCCAAAACAACCCCACGCGGAAACCCTCCGCCGGCGGCATGGCCCGGACATCACGAAACAGGAGACGCGGGACGCCGCGGAACCCTGTGATGATGCGCGATTAGCCGGTTCCCCGGCGTCCCGCGGTGCCGGGCCCGGAACGCGGGCGTCGGCGCCGATTTGGCGTCGCGGCTGGTTCGATCGTAGCCACACAACGCGGGGCAGGAGGCCAAAGCCTCGAACGCCTGTCACGCTTCCGCGTCCGCGTGAGCGGTCGGTCGCGCCTAAGCCTTCCCGCGCGAGCACGAGCCCAGCCCCGCCATGCGGGTCCGGTCACTCCGGGCCACGGCACGCGGGTGAACCCGCCGCTCTGTGTCCCTGCCCCACGATGCCCGCGCCGCCGGCTGACCGACCGACGACCCGGGAGCCGCCACGCTGCCGACCGCCCCGTCGATCACCGGGCCGGCTC
>NZ_VRUX01000437.1:0-3642 GCF_008039885.1 Methylobacterium sp. WL103 | reverse complement strand
GGGCGGGGCTCGCCGGCTGCTGCGCCGCGGCGCCCTGCAGGGCGAGGCAGGTCATCGCCAGGGCGGCGAGGCTTCGGCTCAGGACGGGTGTCACGCGGCGTCTCCCAGGCTGGGCAGGATGCAGGTTCGGCGGATGCAGGTTCGGCAGGATGCAAGCTCGGCGGGATGAAGGCGCGTCGCGCCGGCTCCCGCTCGTGATCGCATACGTTATTCACAACATGCCACGCCAAAGCGAGGGCCGGTGCCGCGACCGGGAAACAGCAGCCCCGCCCCGTCACCCGCCGACGCGGATGCCCTGACGAACGCACCCGCGCGCGGCAGGCCGGCCCGGCGCAATCTTGCCTTTTCGCATCCGATCCCCGAGAAACCGGCTGATCCGGAAGCGTGAGCGCGGCATCGAGCCGGCGTTCGGCGAAACCGGAACGATCGAACCGCGTCGAGGAACCCGTCTCCATGCTCGATTACGCGCAGGCCCGACGCCTGATGGTCGACTGCCAGCTCCGGACCTTCGACGTGAACGACATCACGGTGCTCGACGCGTTCGACGCGGTGCCGCGCGAGGATTTCGTGCCGCCGGGGGCGGAGCCCTTCGCCTACATCGACCAGAATCTGAAGCTCGGCGGCAGCGAGGGCGACGTCCGCTACATGCCGGCCTCGATGCTGCTCGCCCGGATGATCCAGGCGCTGCGCGTCGGCAACGGCACGCGGGTGCTCGATGTCGGCACCGGATACGGTTACGCCGCCGCCCTGATGGCGCGCCTCGGCGGCCGGGTCACGGCCCTCGAAGCCGATCCCGCCCTGGCCGAGGCGGCGCGGGCACGGCTCGCCGGGACGCAGGTCGAGGTGGCGGAAGGACCGCTCACCGAGGGCCAGCCCAAGGCCGGCCCCTACGACGCGATCCTGATCAACGGCCGCGTCGAGGTCCGCCCGCAGGCGCTGCTCGACCAGCTCAAGGACGAGGGCCGCCTCGTCTGCGTGCTCGGACGCGACAAGTCGGCGAAGGCGACCCTGTTCGTCCGCGCCGGCGATGCCTTCGGCGCCCGCCCGCTGTTCGACGCCGCCCTGCCGGGCCTCGCGGCGTTCCGCGAAGAGGCCGGCTTCGCGTTCTGAGCGGCGCGTCGGTGCACCCCGGTCGCGCGCCGGGGGTGTCGCTTTTATGCGCCACGTCGGAACGATTTGGGGGCGGGCCGCCCGTTGGCCTGGGCCAGGTCTTAACGAATAGGCTAAGGTTCGCCCCAGGGCGGGCGTGACCGGGCCGGCGTGCAAGCGCGGCATCCGTCGCAAGACGGACGAGATGGTCTTCGAGAAACCGCAAGGGCTGATCGACGTGACACAACGCAAACCTGCGACGCGCCCCGCGCTTCGGCTGGCCGGCTTCGCCGTTGCAGCCGGGCTGGCGGCTGGTCCGGCGGCGTCCGAGACGCTCGAATCGGCGCTCGCGAAGGCCTATGGCGGCAACCCGCAGCTCAATGCCAGCCGCGCGAACGTCCGCGCCACCGACGAGGGCGTCGCGATCGCGAAGTCCGGCTACCGGCCGACCGCGGCCATCAGCGCTGACATCGGCCAGAGTTACCTCGAAGGCCGCGTCTCCCGCCAGCAGCTCGCCGTGACGACGACGCCGGGAGGCGCCGGGCTCACGGTCAACCAGACGCTGTTCAACGGGTTCCAGACCGACAACAACACCCGCCGCGCCGAGTCGAACGTCTACAGCCAGCGCGAGAGCCTGCGCTCCACCGAGATGACGGTGCTGTACAGCGGCGTCACCTCCTACATGAACGTGCTCAGCAACACCGCGACCCTGGAGCTGAACCGCAACAACGTCGAGGTGCTCGAGGAGCAGCTCCGCCAGACCCGGGACCGCTTCAACGTCGGCGAGGTCACCCGAACCGACGTCGCCCAGGCCGAGGCGCGCCTCGCCGGCGCCCGCTCGCAGGTCAGCGTCGCGGAATCGAACCTGCGCACCAGCATCGGCACCTATCGCCAGAACATCGGCGTCGAGCCGCGTCAGCTCGCCCCCGGCCGCCCCCTCGACCGCTACGTCCCGGCCAGCCTCGATGCGGCGATCGCCATCGGCCTGCAGGAGCACCCGCAGATCCTGTCGGCGCTGCACGCGGTCGACGCGGCCGAGGCGCAGGTCAAGGTCCTCGAGGGCGCCCTCTACCCGACGGTCGGCCTGCAGGGCAGCGTCCAGCAGCGCTACGACCAAACCTTCCCCGGCGACAACTTCGTGTCCGCGTCGATCGTCGGCCGCGTGACGATCCCGCTCTACCAGGGCGGACAGGAATACGCTCAGATCCGCCAGCAGAAGGAGGTCGTCGGCCAGACCCGCATCCAGGCCGACTTCGTCCGCGACCAGGTCCGCGCCCAGGTGGTGAACTTCTGGGGGCTCCTGGAAGCAGCCAAGGCGCAGGTGATCGCGGCGCAGGCCCAGGTTCAGGCCAACGAGGTCGCCCTCAACGGCGTGCGCGAGGAGGCCCGCGTCGGGCAGCGCACGACCCTCGACGTGTTGAACGCGCAGCAGGAACTGCTCGTCTCCCGGGTGAACCTCATCACCGCCCAGCGCGACCGGGTGATCTACTCCTACGGCGTGGTCCAGGCGATCGGCCGCCTGACGGTGCGCTACACCGCGGTGCCGGTGGCTGCCTACAGCGCCAAGGTCCACTACGACCAGGTCAAGGACCTGTGGTACGGCGTGCGCTCTCCGGATGGCCGCTGAGGCGACGCGAATCGCGCGGGTTCCCCTGCGGGGAGCCCGGCAGGCCCGGCCGACCGGAATGCGGCGACCGGGACGTGATTTCCCGAGGACTGTGCTTCCGCTGCGCTTGTCGTGCGAGCGCAGCGTGGAATACTCCATCGGATAGGTGTTTTCCGTTCCTCTCACGTTTTCGAGCGCCGTCCGGATGAGTGCAGCGAGCCCCAAGATCCAGGACAAGGCGACGGAGAAGGCGCACGAGCCTTCCATGGAGGAGATCCTGGCCTCGATCCGCCGGATCATCGCCGACGACCAGGCCGTGAAGCCGCCGGAGCCGGCCGCCGTCCGGCCGCCCACGCACGAGAACGACGACGTGCTCGACCTCGCCGACATGGACGAGCCGGCACCACCGCCGCGCCCGGCCGCGAAGCCCGCTCCGCTCGAACTCGAGGCCTTGGACTTCGACGCGATCGACTTCGACGCGCTGGAGATGGAACCCGAGCCCGAGCCGCCCCCCGCACTGCGTGCGGCCGCGCCCCAGCCCGCACGCCGTCCGGAGCCGGCATATGAACCTGAACCTGAGGCGGAGACCGCGCCGCTGATCTCCTCGGCGGCCGGCGCCAGCGTGAACCAGGCCTTCAACCTGCTCGCCAACACCGTGTCGAGCCAGAACGCGCGCAGCCTGGAAGACCTCGTCCAGGACATGCTGAAGCCGATGCTCAAGGCGTGGCTCGACGACAACCTGCCGGTGATGGTCGAGCGGCTGGTGCGCGTCGAGATCGAGCGGGTCGCCCGCGGCCGCTGACGGGCCCCGTGTTGACGGGAGGCCCGTGACGGGTTGAAAGCGGGCTCGAAATTCCGAGACGGACCCGCGATCACCCGCCCATGATGGACAAGACCTTCGACCCGGCCGGCGCCGAGGCGCGCGCGAGCGCCGCGTGGACGCACGC
>NZ_VRUX01000436.1:0-3653 GCF_008039885.1 Methylobacterium sp. WL103 | reverse complement strand
CCCCCGACATGCGCGCCGAGATCGCCGGCGAGCTGAACGGCGCGCCGCTCGACGCCCGCCTGACCTTCGCGAACTTCCTGCTCGGCCGCTCGAATTCCCTGGCGCATGCCGCCGCCGACCGCGTCGCCCGCCACGACGGCGAGGGCGCGCTCTACAACCCGCTGTACTTCCATGCCGGCGTCGGCCTCGGGAAGACCCACCTGCTGCACGGCATCGGCCACGCCGCCCGCGAGGCCGGCCGCCGGGTGATCTACCTCACCGCCGACCGCTTCATGTACGGCTTCGTCAACGCCCTGAAGACGCAGAACGCGCTGGCCTTCAAGGAGCGCCTGCGCGGCATCGACCTGCTGATCCTCGACGACGTGCAGTTCATCCAGGGCAAGTCGATCCAGGCCGAGTTCGGCCACACCATCAACGCGCTGATCGATGCCGGCCGCCAGGTCGTCGTCGCCTCCGACCGGCCGCCGACGGAGCTCGAGGCCCTGGACGAGCGCGTGCGCTCGCGGCTCGCCGGCGGCCTGGTGGTCGAGATCGGGATGCTCGACGAGCAGCTGCGCGCCTCGATCCTCTCCGCCCGGCTCGCCGCGGTGCGGGTGGCGCATCCGAGCTTCGAGGTCTCGCCGGCGGTGGCGACCTACGTGGCGCGCGCGATCACCGCCAACGGCCGCGACCTCGAAGGCGCCGTGAACCGGCTGCTGGCCCACGCCACGCTCACCGGCACCGCCGTGACCATGGAGACCGCCGAGACCGCGATCCGCGACCTCGTGAAGAACCGCGAGCCCAAGCGCATCAAGATCGAGGACATCCAGAAGCTCGTCGCCTCGCGCTACAACGTCTCGCGCTCCGACATCCTCAGCGAGCGCCGCACCGCCGCCGTGGTGAAGCCGCGCCAGATCGCGATGTACCTGTCGAAGGTGCTGACGCTGCGCTCGCTCCCCGAGATCGGCCGCCGCTTCGGAGGCCGCGACCACACCACGGTGCTCCACGCCGTGCGCAAGATCGAGAAGCTGATCGGCGAGGACACGGTGCTCGGCGACGAGGTCGAGCTCCTGAAGCGCATGCTCCAGGATTGATCGCGCCTTCTCCCCCGGCGGGGAGGACGGCACGGGGGCGGGCCGCGCGCCCGCCCATACCCTGTGCGGGGACGAATCGCGCCCTTGCCTTCGCGGCGGCCCTTCGCCAAGCTGAACGGCCAAACTCCGAACCCGCCGGCCGCGGCGGCGTTCGAGCACGGTCCTTCGAGCATTCAGAGTACTGCGATGAGAGTCACTGTCGAGCGTGCGGCCCTCCTACGGTCGCTCGGCCACGTGCACCGCGTCGTGGAGCGGCGCAACACGATCCCGATCCTGTCGAACGTGCTGCTGCGCGCCACCGACGGCGGCCTGCAGCTGCGAGCGACCGACCTCGACATCGAGGTGACCGAGACCGTGCCGGCCGACGTCAGCGATCCCGGCGCCACCACCGTGCCGGCGCACGTCATCTACGACATCGTGCGCAAGCTGCCCGAGGGGGCGCAGGTCTCGCTGGAGACCGGCGGCGAATCCGGCCAGATGACGATCCGCTCCGGCCGCTCGCGCTTCGCGCTCGGCGCGCTGCCCGAGGGCGACTTCCCGGACCTCGCCGCGGGCGAGCTGCCGCACAGCTTCCACATCGCGGCGTCCGACCTCAAGCGGCTGATCGAGAAGACCCAGTTCGCGATCTCCACCGAGGAGACGCGCTACTACCTCAACGGCATCTACCTCCACACCATCGAGTCCGAGGGGCTGAAGCTCCGTGCGGTGGCCACCGACGGCCACCGGCTCGCCCGCGTCGAGATCGACGCGCCGGAGGGCAGCGCCGGCATGCCGGGCATCATCGTGCCGCGGAAGGCGGTCGCCGAGATCCAGAAGCTCGTCGACGACGGCGGCGACAGCGTCGCGATCAACCTCTCGCCGGCCAAGATCCGCCTGCGCTTCGCTTCGGGCGTGACGCTGATCTCGAAGTTGATCGACGGCACCTTCCCCGACTACCAGCGCGTGATCCCGGCCGGGAACGACAAGCGCCTCACGGTGGAGCGCGACGCCTTCGCCCGCGCCGTCGACCGGGTCTCGACGATCTCGTCGGAGCGCGGCCGCGCGGTGAAGCTCGGCCTGCAGGAAGGGCGCCTCTCGCTCTCGGTCAACAACCCGGATTCGGGCAGCGCCACGGAGGAGCTCGACGTCGACTACGAGGCCGCCGGCCTCGATATCGGCTTCAACGCCCGCTACCTCCTCGACATCACCGGCCAGCTCGAAGGCGACACCGCCCTGTTCAAGCTCGCCGACCCGGGCTCGCCGACCCTGATCCAGGACCGCGAGGGCGCCTCCGCGCTCTACGTGCTGATGCCGATGCGGGTGTGAGCCGTCGCCGCGCGGACCCCGAGATGCGGACATGACGGCGGCCCGTTTCATCGCGATTGCCGCCGTCGCTGTTCTCTCTGCGCTTTCGTTATGGGCGAATGGACCGTTCTCCGCGCTCGATCGGCTACCGATGCAATGGAGCCTGTCGGGCGAGGTGAACTGGAGTGCGCCTCGGCCGCTGGCTCTCGCCTTCGTGCCGGTGCTGGCGGCCATCCTGATGGCGATCGATCTTTGGGTTCATCGCCGAAATGCTCGCTTGGCACGCCGCAACACGGCCATTCACGCCGTCGGGTTCCTGATTGCCTATGGCTTCTATCTGGGCCTGCTTTTCCGCTTTGTGCCGACCATCGACGGTCCGGCTCTACCCTGAGAAGTGGGCTTTGGTCAGGATGCGAGAGCCACGTTATAGGGTCTTGCCCAACGTCCCGGCGCTCGAAAATCTGAAACAGATCGTCTGTGATTAGGCCCGAAGCTGACATCGGTCTGGAGCCAGAGCAAGGCGCCCAGCGCCTCACCCGCCTGACCGTCCGCGACTTCCGCAACCACGCCGACCTCGACCTGCCGCTGTCGTCGCGCTTCGTCGCGCTCGTCGGCGAGAACGGGGCGGGCAAGACCAACATCCTGGAGGCGGTCTCGCTGTTCGCCCCCGGGCGCGGGCTCCGGCGGGCCGAGTTCGCCACGATGGCGCGCAAGGACGGCCCCGGCGGGTTCGCCGTCTCGGTGACGCTGGCGCGCGACGGGGCCGAGCATCGCCTCGGCACGGGCTGCGAGCCGCCGGGCTTCGACGAGCGCACCAGCCGGCTCTGCCGGGTCGACGGGGCCGGCGCGCCCTCCCCCGTCGCCTTCTCGGAGTTCGTGCGCGTGGTCTGGCTGACGCCGGACCTCGACGGGCTGTTCCGCGGGCCCGGCGGCGACCGCCGCCGCTTCCTCGACCGCCTCGTCCTCGCCGTCGATTCCGGCCACGGCGCCCGCGTCTCGGCGATGGAGCGGGCGCTGCGCTCGCGCAACCGGCTGTTGGAAGAACGCTCGAACGACGGCCGCTGGCTCGACGCGATCGAGCGCGAGGTCGCCGAGCTCGGCGTCGCCGTGGCGCTGGCCCGGCGCGAGACCACCGAGCGCCTCGACCGGCTGATCCACGAGACCCGCGACGACGCGCAGCCGTTTCCCTGGGCGGCCCTGCGCCTGGAGGGCGACCTCGACGACCTCGTGGCGGTGTGGCCGGCGTTGGAGGCGGAAGACCGCTTCCGCCTTGCGCTCGCCCGCGGCCGCGCGCGC
>NZ_VRUX01000435.1:0-3654 GCF_008039885.1 Methylobacterium sp. WL103 | reverse complement strand
GGCCGTTGCTGCGCGGCGACTTGCGGCGGCGTTCCTCGCGCTCGCGGTGCTCTTCCGCGTCGCGCGCCTCGTCCTCGAGCAGCGCCTGCCGGTCGGCGAGCGGGATTTGGTAGTAGTCGGGGTGGATCTCCGAGAAGGCGAGGAAGCCGTGGCGGTTGCCGCCGTACTCGACGAAGGCGGCCTGGAGCGAGGGCTCCACGCGCGTCACCTTGGCGAGATAGATGTTGCCGCGAAGCTGGCGCCGGTTGGCCGCCTCGAAGTCGAATTCCTCAACCCTAGAACCGTGAACCGTGACGACCCGGGTCTCTTCCGGATGCATCGCGTCGATGAGCATCTTGTTGTTGGCCATGACGAACTTTCGACATGGCGGCGGACGTCGCTCTCCTGGGCCCGTGTCCCGGTGGAGCCTCGCCCGGCCTGAAGGCCGTCAGGGAGAGGGCTCGCGCCGGCCTCGAAACCGAGGCCGCGGGGCTTGAACTGAAGGGATTGCCGTCAACCGCCGCTCGGCGCGCGCTTCCGCTGCGCCTGGGGTTGAACCTGATCGGGGGGACGGACGGATCGGCGCGACGCGCATCGCGCACGCTGACGGCACGGGCAACGGCAATCGATGCTGTGCCTCCGTCCATCTGTATTCCCGACCTCGCGAAAACCATCTCGACCGTCCCGTGATGACGAGGCGACCGCGAATTCCATGATAACCCATGCGCCGGGACAAAACCCGTCGCGTGTGCAGAGCCCCGGCCGTCCAGGGCCGCAGCGGCGGAGAATCTTCGCCGCCGCGGGCACGTCATCGCCCGATGGCGGGCCGCGACGCACGAACGATCCCGTGAGGATCGGACAGGGCCTGCCATCATTACAGATCGTCGCAGGGATTTGGCAAGGCCGAGCTGGAATCGCCCGCCAAGCGCCTACAGGGCGGCGCCCGTTTCAAACCGGCCGGCGTGTTCGCGGGCGGGAGGCCAGGGCGCCGATGTCGCGCCCGACACCCACAATCTTGCCGGCTTTGGGGCGCGGACTGCCGGTCCTGCGGTTGCACGGGCGGCGATCCGCCGAGTCCGCTCGACGACCCTCTTCGATTCCCTCGGATGGAGTGCGCGAGCCCTTGTTGAAAACCATCGCCCTGGTCGTCTCGGTCGCCGCCTTCCTCGCGCTCCGGGCCTTCGTGAAATTCCTGCTGCTCCCGTTCCGCGCCCTGCGGAACCTCCGGAAGGACAGCCCGATCTCGACCTAAGCTCCGCTTGGCCGACGGCCCTCGCAGAACCGCTCGTCGCAGAACCGCCCGTCGAAGGGCCGCGGGCGGCTATCGGAACCGTGAACGGCGGGGCGCCGATCGTGCCTTCCGGCGTGGGCTGGAATCATGACAGATCGCCGCGGGGGCCTGAAGGCTCGGCGGTGGGAATACCGAATCGATGGCCAACCGTGAGCCGGTGCTGGCGCCCGTCCCGATCGCGGACCTGCGCCCGACGCAGATGACGGTGGGCTACCGGGAGGTCGCCGAGAAGCGCCGGCGCTGGCGCGACTACGACGACGACAAGCGCGCCGCCTTCTTGGGGGCGCACATGGTGCCGACCCTGCTTGGGCCGAAGAAGCGCCACTACGTCATCGATCACCACCATTTGTCCCGCGCCCTGCTGGAAGAGGGCGTCGAGAGCGTGCTCGTGACCGTGGTCGCGGACCTGCACCACCTCGACAAGGACGCGTTCTGGACGGTGTGCGATCACAAATCGTGGGTGCACCCCTACGATGCCGAGGGCGTGCGCGCCGGGTTCAAGGATATCCCCAAGGCGATGGCGGACCTCGCCGACGACCCCTACCGGAGCCTGGCCGGCGAGCTGCGCCGGGCCGGGGGCTTCGCCAAGGACACGACGCCGTTCAGCGAGTTCCTCTGGGCCGACTACCTTCGTCGCCACGTCAAGGCCAAGCGCATCGAGAACGACTTTTCGGCGGCGCTGGAGGAGGCGATGGCCTTGGCCAAGGCGTCCGAGACGAGCTACCTCCCCGGCTGGTGCGGCCCGACCGCATAGCGGCGCTCGGCCCTTGCGTCACAGGCCCCAATACGGCGCCGCGTTGTAGTAGCGGTGGACCCGCTCCTCCCAGGCGTAGTCTTCGGCCGGGTCGGTGCCCTCGGGCGAGCGCGGCGGGGCGTCGCGCAGCTGTGCCTCGGTGACGTCGACGACGTAGGCGTCGTGCTCGGGCGAGAAGCGCAGCACCGCCCAGGGCAGCGTATGGAAGCCCTCGCCGAGCCCGAGGAAGCCGCCGAAGCTCATCACCGCGTAGGCGACCTGGCCCGAGCGCTTGTCGAGCATCAGCCGCTCGATCGGTCCGACCTTGGTGCCGTCCGGCCGGCGCACGTCGGTGCCGACGACGCGGTCGTGGGCGATCAGGCTGCGGGCCTGCTCAGGGGTATCAGGCGTGGGTGTCACGATGCGGCCTCCGGTTCGTTCGGCCCGCGCAACGGCGGGCCTGCCCGAAAAACGCCCCGGCGGCGGGCGACGTTCCGATCCTCGACGGGCGACCGCCGGACCGGATACACAGACCCGCATGCACACGCGCCGCCTCGCCCTCTCCGCCGCCCTCGTCCTTTCGTCGGCCCTCGCTTCGCCCGCCCACGCACAGGACAAGGGGACCCTCAACCCCAAACCCCTGCCGCCGCTGGAGAATCCCGACGCGCCCTCGACGCCGGCCAAGGCGCTGTTCGGGCGGGTGACCGGCCCGGCCTCCGGCCCCGCCCACGCCTACGGCTCCTACGCCAAGGGCTGTTTCTCGGGCGGCGCGGCGCTGCCGATCGACGGGGCGACGTGGCAGGTGATGCGCCTGTCGCGCAACCGGAACTGGGGCACGCCCTACCTCGTCGACTTCCTGGAGCGGCTGGCGGCCAAGGCGCCGCGGGTCGGCTGGCCGGGCCTGCTCGTCGGCGACATGTCGCAGCCGCGCGGCGGGCCGATGCTCACCGGCCACGCCTCGCACCAGCTCGGGCTCGACGCCGACGTGTGGCTCACCCCGATGCCGGACCGGCGCATGACGCGGGCAGAGCGCGAGGAGACCTCGGCCACCGACATGGTGCGGCCTGACCGCCTCGACATCGACCCCGACACCTGGACGCCGGAGCGGCTGAGCCTGATCCGCCTCACCGCCGAGCAGCCGGAGGTGGCGCGCATCTTCGTCAACCCGGCGATCAAGAAGGCCCTGTGCCGGGAGGCGGACGGCAGCCGCGGCTGGCTGCGCAAGGTGCGCCCGATGTATGGGCACAATTACCACTACCATATCCGCCTCGCCTGCCCGGACGGACAGGATTCCTGCGGCGACCAGGCCGCCCCGCCGCCCGGCGACGGCTGCGGCGAGGAGCTCGCCTACTGGTTCAGCGACGCGATCCTCCACCCCCGCCCCCCGAAGACCAAGCCGAAGCCACGCCCGCCAATGACCATGGCGGCCCTGCCGGCCGAGTGCCGGATGGTGCTGAAGGCGCGCTGAAGGCGAAGGTTCGCAGGCGGACGGCGCACGCCATCACCCCACCCTGAGGTGCGGACGCGAAGCGGGCGCCTCAGGATGTGGTGGTGGGTTGGACGATGGGTCGGCGGCCCGTCGGATTACGAAAGCTCCTCTCCCGGCGTCGGCTCGGCTGCGGCGGCGCCGGGCTCCGGGGCGGCGGCGGGC
>NZ_VRUX01000434.1:0-3664 GCF_008039885.1 Methylobacterium sp. WL103 | reverse complement strand
GCCCTGGGGAAGGCTCTCCAGGCCCTGCGGCAGTTGCGGCGAGGCCGGCGGCGACGGGGCGAACGGCGCGGACGCCGCCTGCCCCTGGCCGTAGATCTCGCGGGCGAGGCGCCCGACGAGGTCGGCGTGGGCTAGGGACGCGGCGCTGTCGCCCGTGGGGATGCCGATGGCGGACGTGCTCAACGCGCCGGCCTCAGGCGTAGTCATGGTAGTTGCCGAGCAGCACGTTATCGAGGCGTGCGATCGCATCCTCGACCAGGACCGCAGCAGAGAAGTAGCGGGTCACCAGGTGTGAGGCGATGGAATGGTCGTTGGTGCCCATGTAGCGCACCGACAGGCCCGGTTCGATCTCGCCGGTGACGCCGGACTTCTGCAGGCCGACGACGCCCTGCTCGCCTTCGCCGACGCGCAACAGCAGGATCGAGGTGGTCTGCGCGCCGGTGGCCGGGTCGACGTCGATCGGTAGCTTGTCGCTCGGCACCAGCGGCACGCCGCGCCAGGTGAGGAACGGGGCGCCGAACAGGTGCACCACGACCGGCGGCACGCCGCGGCGGGTGGCCTCGCGGCCGAAGGCGGCGATGGCGCGGGGGTGGGCGACGAAGAAGGCGGGCTTCTTCCAGACGAGGGTCAGCAACTCGTCGAGGTCGTCCGGGGTCGGCGGACCCGAGCGGGTCGGGATGCGCTGGCGCCCGCCCACTTCGTTGAGGAGGCCGAACTCGGAGTTGTTAAGCAGCTCCCACTCCTCGCGCTCCTTCACGGCATCCACCGTCAGGCGGATCTGCTCGCGGAGCTGGTCGATCTCGTTCGAGTAGAGATCGGTGACGCGGGTATGGGTGTTGAGGATCGTCTGGATCGTCGAAAGATGGTACTCGCGCGGATCGATCTCGTAGTCGACGAAGGTCGTCGGCAGGCGCGGCGCGCCGGTGTGCACGGCCAGCAGCTCGATGCCCTGCTCGCCGTGGCTGTTGGTGTGGCCCTTCAGGCGGTCGCGCTCCTCGACATAGTGCGCGATGCGGTTCTTGACCGCGTCGTCGTCGAGCGCCGCGCGGTCGAGGGTCAGCAGCGTCACCGCCGAGAGCGCCTTGACGGCCGGTGCGGGCTGGCCGTCGCCGACGAGGGTTTCGTCGCCGAAGAAGTCGCCGCGGGTGGCCAGCCCCGAGCGCAGGCGGTTCTTGTACGGGCCCGACAGCGAGAGCTCGACGGTGCCGTCGGCGACGACGGTCAGGCTGCGGTCGCCGGCGCCGCCTTCCGAGATCGTCTCCCCGGCGTTGTGCCGGTTCTCGGTGAACTTGCCGGCGAGCGCGGACAGCTCGGCGTCGCCCAGGCGGCTGAACGCCGGCACGGCGCGGAGCGAGGCGGGACTGATCGTGCGGGCGTTGCCGTCCGTGGCGAGGTCGATGCGGCCGGGTTTGGCCAGCACCACGGCGCGCCGGTTCACGCGGTAGACGCCGCCGTCCACGTTGACGAAGGGCAGCAGCCGCAGGAGCCAGCGCGGGGTGTTCGCGAGGTTCTGGACCGAGGTGACGGTCGCGGTCGATAGATTGCGTGCTGCCGATGCGCCCACGCTCAGTCCTTGTCCGCTCATGTCCGGTCGTCCCCACTTTGTTTTTGAATTGTGTCGCGCCCTCTGAAGAACAGGCGCGATCGATCAGCCGCATTTACGCTGCGTTGAGAGCAAGAGCGCTCGGCTAAGAAATCGAATGATTGACATCCCGTTGCGAAACCTATGTAGCATCGGGATAGAACGACGGTTTAGCCTCGACTGCGACGCATCGTCAATAGAAGAATATTCCGAATTTGTGGATTTTTGCAGTATCGCTTCCTGTCTATCGACCGTATGATGAGGACGATTTCTGGAAATGGGCATCTCGAGAGAATGAAATTCTAGAAATTACCCTCCGAACGCGAGGTTCGACGGGAAATCCTCTTCAACGGCGTCCCGTGCGGCGGAGCCGGTCCGCGCGGCCTTGCGCCTCTTCCCGGGTCACGAGTGGCGTGGACGGCCTTTGCGACCTTCGATTCCGCCGAGATCGGGCGGCAGCCTTCAACGGCGCCCAAGTCGAATCATCGTCGGGTCAGATCCCGTCTCCGAAGAACTGGTCCATGCTCTGGGCCGGCTCCTCGTTGCGCGGCAGCTTCGACACCACCCGGGCGGGCACGCCGGCGACGGTGGTGTGGGCCGGTACGTCGTGCAGCACGACCGCGGCGGCGGCGACCCGGGCGCCTTCGCCGACGCGGATGTTGCCGAGCACCTTGGCGCCGACGCTGAGCAGCACGCCGCGCTCGATCTTGGGATGGCGGTCGCCGCTTTCCTTGCCGTTGCCGCCGAGGGTCACGGATTGGAGGATCGAGACGTCGTCGGCGATCACCGTGGTCTCGCCGATCACCACGCCGGTGGCGTGATCGATGAACACGCCCGAACCGATCCGCGCCGCCGGATGGATGTCGGCGCCGAACACCTCCGAGATCCGGCTCTGCACGTGCAGCGCCAGCGTCGCCCGGCCCTGGTGCCAGAGCCAATGCGCGACGCGGTAGCCCTCCAGCGCCGCCAGCCCCTTGTAGAACAGGAACGGATCGAGATAGCGGCGGCAGGTCGGGTCGCGCTCGCGGATGGCGACGAGGTCGCGCACCGCGTGGGCGCCCGCATGCGGGTCGGCCTCGAATGCCGCCAGGCACAGGTCGCGCATCGCCAGCCGGGAGAGGTCGCCGTCGCCGAGCCGGTGCGCGAGCCGGTAGGCGAAGGCCTGCGCGATGCTGCGCTGGTCGAGCACCGTCGCCTGGATGATGCCGGCATAAAGCGGCTCCTCGACGAGCGCCGCCTCGGCCTCGCGACGGACCTCCTGCCAGACCGCGTCGACGGAGGTGCTGCGGCTCGTCGTCCGCAGCGGCGCCTTCGGCAGGGCGGAGCGCGCCTCCCAAATGGCGCCCAGACTCACGCGACGATCCTCGATTCGAAAGGCATCCTCACGCCGCCTGCTTCTTGAAGAGATCCGGCAGGTAGCGGTGCAGGGTCTCGTGGCCGTCGAACTTCACGTCCAGGGTGAGGCTCGCCGCCGGCGCCTCCGCATGCGTCTCGACTACGCGGCCCAGCGCATGGCGCCAGATGCCGAGCGCTTCCGCCACGTCGAGCCGTGCGAAGATCACCTGGTCGCCCTCGACGATGGAATCGGCCCGTGCGGTCCGATTCGCCGCCGGCCGGCGAGGCCGATCCGCGACCGAAGGGGCGGGAGAGTCCATGTCCTCCGTCGCGTCGAAATCGGAGAAGCTTTGCGTCGCGGAAGCCCTGTCCAGCAGCATGAATATTCCGTTAAGTAATTGTTTCGATTGGATAATTGGCGATGCGAACCTCGATTGCAAGCCTTGTTTCCGTTCCAGGGCCGCGATAGGCCGGAGGGGATGTCGGCACTTCCGGTCGGCCGGAGCCCCCGCGGATGATGAAGTCCCTTGTCGAAGGCCGCCTATCGGCTGCGTGCCGCGGTGACACGGCCGTGCGCGCGGCGCCTCGGCGCGGCGTGCGGGCATGAGCGCCTTTCTCCCCGCGCTCGCCGGCGGCGCGCTCATCGGCCTCTCGGTCGCGATGCTGCTGCTGTTGAACGGCCGCATCGCCGGGATCAGCGGCCTGGTCGCCGGCCTCGGCACCGACAGGGGCGAGCGCCGGCGCGTG
>NZ_VRUX01000433.1:0-3668 GCF_008039885.1 Methylobacterium sp. WL103 | reverse complement strand
AAGCGGGCCTCCGGCACGTCGAACGCGTCGGCGGCGGCCTTGAGCCAGCGCGTCGTGCCCTCGACCCCGAGCGGGAACGGAGCGGACAGACGGGTCGCGCCGCGGGCCTCGAGCGCCTTGGCCGTGTCGGTCAGGAAAGGTTGGGCGAGCAGGTAGCGGGTGTTCGGCCCGACGGCCGGCAGCTGGCCCGCGCGCCGCGCAGGCAGGAACGCGACCGGTCCGATCCCGAGCTCGGAGAAGATGCGGAGGAACTGGTCCTCGACCACGTCGGCGAGGGCGCCCGCCACCAGCAGCGCCGGGGCGGCGTCGGCTTCCGCCCGCGGCATCTCGGGGACGAGGGCCGCCAGGCACGCATCCTCGCCCTGCGTGAACGTGGTCTCGATGCCGCTGCCGGAATAGCTCAGCACCCGCACGTCCGGCGAGAAGGTGGTGGAGAGGCGCTGCGCCGCGCGGCCGAGGTCGAGCTTGATCACCTCGGAGGGGCACGAGCCCACGAGGAACAGCAGCCGGATGTCGGGGCGGCGCTCGATCAGGCGGCGCACCACCCGGTCGAGCTCCTCGTTCATGTCGGCGATGCCGGCGAGGTCGCGCTCGTCGATGATCGCGGTGGCGAAGCGCGGCTCGGCGAAGATCATCACGCCGGCGGCCGACTGGATCAGGTGGGCGCAGGTGCGCGAGCCGACCACGAGGAAGAACGCGTCCTGAATCTTGCGATGCAGCCAGACGATACCGGTCAGCCCGCAGAACACTGCGCGCTGGCCGCGCTCCTGCCGGATCGTGACGTCGCCGCAGCCGGCCTCGACGGGCGCCGTCGCGGCCCTCGGCGTGAGGTCGGGCGCGTTCATCGCGCCACCATCGCGGTGCCGCCGACGGGGCGCGGATGCGGCCGGGCCTGGAGCCGCGCGGCCCGGAGCTTGAGCAGGAATTGCGTCGCGTTGACCGCGTAGGAGGCGTAGGCCGCGAGCGCCAGCCACATCAGCCCGGTGGTGCCCATGAGGCCCAGCGTGAGGACAGCGAGGTAGGCGGTGTGCAGGGCCAGCACCAGCATGCTGACCACGTCCTCCCAGTAGAAGGCCGGGGCGAACAGGTAGCGGCCGAACACGGCCTTCTCCCAGATCGAGCCGGTGACCATGATCGCGTAGAGCAGCCCCGTCTTGGCCAGCACCGAGAGGTTGGCGGCGACCGCGCCCTCGCCGGTCGCCAGCGTCCGCAGGACGAGCCCGAGGCTGATGAGGAACACGAGGAATTGAAGGGGGGCGAGAAGGCCCTGGACCAGGGTCCAGCGGCTGGCGTCGCGCCGGGCGCGCTCGGCCGGCGTGTAGAGTGGTGGTCGTGTCGTCCGGTCCGTCGGACCCATCGCCTCACCCCATCCCTGCTGCGGCCGGCCGCCTCTCGAAGGAGCGGCTTGGGGTGAAGCCTAGAAACCGTGCCCAAAAGTGTCAAGCGCGCTTTACGTCAAATCCAAATGACAATGACATCGAAGCATTCTGGTTCGAATTGACCATTGCCAAGTCGGCTCGAAAGGGTATCGTCTAGGTCAAGTCGTCCCGAAGAGGGCGACAGCGCGGGGATTTCCAGGCCCGGCCATGCTGAGTTGTAAAGACAATTAAGCCGTCAGCGACATTGGAGAGGGCCAATGGATGACTTGAGGCGCTCCGAGGGGCGAAACGCCATCCTGGCCCTCGCACGCGAGATGGCTTCGGCCTGCGAGATCGACGAACGGGCGCCGCCTCGCCGGCAGCAGCTCTCCGATCGCTGGCACGGTCACCTGTCCCGCGTCGTCGAGGCCGAGATCATTCCCCGCCTGATGCTTGCCCACCGGATGGAGGCGTCGACCCGCGGCCCGGGGCCGCGGAAGCCGACGGCCGAGGACATCGAGGCGTTCGCCTCCCTCGTGCTGGCGCCGGCCGGCGAAGTGGTGGAGGCGCGGATCGCCGCCCTCGTCGACGACGGGCTCGCCCTCGACAGCCTCCTCCTCGACCTGCTGGCGCCGACGGCGCGGCATCTCGGCGTGTTGTGGGAGGAGGATCTCTGCGATTTCGCGGAACTGACGATCGCGATGGGCCGCCTGCAGCGGATCATGCACGACCTCTCGCGCCGCTACGGCGGCGAAACCGGAGGGCACCGGGACGGGCACAGCATCCTGCTGAGCCTCTGCCCCGGCGAGACCCACATGTTCGGCCTTTCGATGATCGAGCAGTTCTTCCGCGACGCGGGTTGGGACGTGACGAGCACGGCGCTGGCGCCGGTGGGCGAGATCCTGAACCAGGCGCGGACCGCATGGTTCGACGTGATCGGCCTCTCGCTCGGCTGTGAGGTCCTTCTGCCGACCTTGACCAAGACCGTCCTCGAACTTCGGCGCGTCTCGTTCAATCCCGGCGTCCGGATCCTCGTCGGCGGCCCGATCTTCATCGACAATCCCGGCCATATCGAGCAAGTCGGCGCGGATGCGACGGCGTCGGATGCACGCCGAGCTGTGGCTGCAGCCGAGTTCATGCTTGATATGAGGGCGGGAGCCTGCTGAAAGACCTGATCGGCGACTTCACGAAGCGGTGAGACTTGACCAGCTTGGCCACCCACGCTGCGCAGAACCCCTCCGCAGCCCTGAGCAAGACCCTGGCGGCCCTCGGCGGAGAGGCGGCGGGTCTTCTCGTTGCGGCTGCGACGGACCTATCGTTGGTCGTCGACGCGGATGGCATCATCCGCGACGCGGCCTTCGCTGCGCCGGATCTTGCGGGCCAGGGCTGTGACACCTGGCTCGGACGGCGGTGGATCGACACCGTCACCGTCGAGAGCCGGCCGAAGATCGACGCGCTGATGCGCGATGCGGCGCCGGACGGCGTGACCCGCTGGCGCCAGGTCAACCACCCTTCCGTCTCCGGTGAGGATCTGCCGATTCGCTACGCCGCGATGCGGTTGGGCTCGGACGGCTCGATCATCGCCATCGGCCGCAACCTCCTCGCCATGGCCTCGCTGCAGCGCAAGCTCGTCGAGACCCAGCAGGCGCTGGAGCGCGACTACCTCCGCCTGCGCGGTGCGGAGACCCGCTACCGCATGCTGTTCCAGCTCGGCAGCGAGCCGGTGCTCGTGGTCGACGCGGCCACCCGCCGGGTCACCGAGATCAATCCCGCCGCCGTCCGGCTCGTCGGCCGCGCCGAGAAGCGGATCCTCGGGCAGGATGTGGTCGAGCTGTTCGAGGCGGCGAGCGCGCGTGAGATCGAGCTGCTGTTCGCCGGCCTGCGCGCCACCGGCAAGGCCGAGGACCTCGAGGCCCGGCTTGGCGGAAGCCGCGGACCGGCGCGGATCTCGGCCTCTTTGTTCCGACAGGGCAGCTCGGCGAGCGTGCTGCTTCGCGTCAGCGACGCCGCCATCGTCGGCGCCGATTCGGCGCGCGCTCGCGGCCCGCTCCTCGACGTGATCGAGGGCATTCCCGAAGGGTTCGTCGTCACCGATCTGTCGCGGCGCATCCTCACCGCCAACGGCGCCTTCCTCGATCTCGCCCAGATCGCGACCGTGGAGCAGGCGCGCGGCGAGCTGATCGACCGCTGGATCGGCCGCGAGGAGACCGAGGCCGCCACCCTGTTCGCGACGCTGGCCGAGCACGGCTCGGTCCGGCACTTCGCCACCGGCCTGCGCGGCGTGCTCGGCTCCGTCGAGGAGGTCGAGGT
>NZ_VRUX01000432.1:0-3672 GCF_008039885.1 Methylobacterium sp. WL103 | reverse complement strand
CGCCGGCCACGCCCTTAGAGGTCGCGTCGAGGGCCGCGGCGGCGTTGCCCGCCCGCGCCTCGACGCCGACCGTCACCTCGGCGAAGTCCGGCGCCCGCGTCGTCTGAGCCCGGCCGGTGACGGTGATGCCGCGACGGCAGGCGTCGTCGTCGGCATGCGCCGGCAGCGCCGCGACGACGGGCAGGATAATGAGTGCAGTGGCGACGCGCCTCACGAGCGGTAATCCCCGTTGATCTCGATGTAGCCCTTGGTGAGGTCGCAGGTCCAAACCCGGGCCTTGCCGGCTCCGAGGCCGAGGTCGACCCGGACGACGACATCGGATTTGCGCATCACCGCGCTCGCAGCGTCCTCGCTGTAATCCGGGTCACGCGCCCCGGCGACGGCGACGCGCACGTCGCCGAACCAGATCGCAAGGCGGTCGCGGTCGGCGGGCTCGCCGGCCTTGCCGACGGCCATCACAACGCGGCCCCAGTTGGCGTCCTCGCCGGCGACCGCGGTCTTGACCAGCGGTGAGTTGGCGATCGACATCGCGATGCGGTGCGCCGAGGCGTCGCTCTCGGCGCCGCCGACCTCCACGGTGACGAACTTGCGCGCGCCCTCGCCGTCCTTGGCGACGAGCTGCGCCAGCTCGATCAGCAGGTCGTCCAAGGCCGCGCGAAAGCCTGCGAGCCGCGGGTCCGCCGCGTCCGAGACCGGGACCGTGGCGGCGGCACCGGTGGCGAACAGCATCAGCGTGTCGGAGGTCGAGGTGTCGCCGTCCACGGTCACGCAGTTGAAGCTCTTGTCCGCGCCCGCCGTCAGCATCGCCTGAAGCACCGGCTGCGGCAGCGCCGCGTCGGTGAACACGAAAGCGAGCATCGTCGCCATGTCGGGCGCGATCATGCCGGCGCCCTTGGCGATGCCGTTGATCGTCACCGCCACGCCGTCGATCTCGGCCGTGCGGCTCGCGGATTTCGGGAAGGTGTCGGTGGTCATGATCGCCCGGGCGGCGGCGTCCCAGGCCTCGGCTCCCGCGGCCGTGCGGGCGGCGCACTCGGCCAGCACGCCCTCGAACTTGGTCGCATCGAGGGGTTCCCCGATGACGCCGGTGGAGGCGACGAAGACCTCGCCCTCGGTGCAACCGGCGGCGGCGGCGGCGATCCGCGCCGTCAGCGCCACCGCGTCCCGTCCTCGCGACCCCGTGAACGCATTGGCGTTACCGGAGTTCACGACCAGCACCTGCGCCGAGCCGGCGGCAAGCGCCTCGCGGCACCAATCGACCGGCGCGGAGGGGCAGCGCGAGCGGGTAAACACGCCGGCGGCCGCGGTGCCGGCGTCGAGGCCGACATAAAGGACGTCGGTGCGGCCGGAATAGCGGATGCCGGCCTGGGCGGTGGCGAGCCCGACGCCGCGGATCGCTGGCAGGGTCGGCATTGAGGCCGGCGCGAGCGGGGAGACGGAGGGAGACTTTGCGGACGACATCGATACCCTCTCCATTCGATCGCGGCATCGCCGGCGACGGGGTCCTGTTGCCCCGCGAGCCCCGCAGCGGTCAACCGCCTGCCCGATCGGAGCGCATGCCCGCTTCCTGGGCGTGCCGGCTTGGGAATAAGGCGCAATCGCGGCGGGGGGCTTGCGCGACCGCGCCGTCCCGGCCTAGCATGCTGCGATGCAACGCGAACGCCGAGTCGAACGCGGAATGCCGCAAAACACCAGCGCACAAACGCTCGTGAACGCCCCCCAGCCCCCAGGCGGCTGTTATGGGGTCCAAGTCCTCGTCGCCGGCCGGCAGAAGCGCTGGCGGGATGAGGTATCCAATCAGATACGCCGCGCAGGCTATCAGGCCACGGCCTGTGACAGCGGTGTCGATGCCCTCACGGTTCTCGTCCTCGGGTTGCCGGTGGACGTGCTCGTCGCCGATGTCGGCCTCGAAGGCGACCTGTGCTGCTCGCGCCTCGCCGTCGAGGCCCGTGCCCTCCGGCCGGGTCTGCGCATCGTCCTGGCGAGCGACTACTATGAGGAGATGTCGGACGACGCCTCGCACCTCTTCCCGGACGCGATTCTGATTCCGCGCGACCTCCGCAACAACGCCGTCGCGAGCACCGTGCGCGAAGCGCTGGCGAGCCGGTCGGCCTGACGCCGGTTTAAGGCCACAGCACGTAGGCGATTAGCGCGAGGTTGCTCCAGCCGTGGAGCGCGATGCACGGCCACAGGCGGCCTGTGCGCCAGCGCAGCCAGCCGAGCATCAATGCCAGCGGCGCCAGCGAGACCGGGCGCGCCAAACCCCAGGCCGAGACGTGCGCCAGCGCGAAGACTAGTGCCGTGACGAGGATCGTCGCCGCGGGTGGCAGGAAGCGGCGGGCGGCGGCGAAGCCCTCGCCGCGCATCAGCATCTCCTCCGCGGCCGGCGCCAGCACCACGACGTAGCTGAGCCATACCGCGACGGCGGCAGGGCTCAGCATCGGCGAGAGCCGCACGCCGCTTCCGAAGGCGGCGCCGAACGCCTCGGCCGTCCCGGTGACCCAGGCGATGTGTACGATCGGCCAGAGCAGGAGGATCAGCAGCAGGGTGCGCGGCCGCATCCCGTTCGGGCGCTCGCGGTCCAGCGCCAGCCTGCGCCGCCAGGCGGACCCGTCGCGGCCAAGCGCCCCCGTCACGACGAGACCTGCCAAGAAGACTTGGCGGAGCACATCGACGGCGAGTTCGCGCCAGACGAGCTCGGTGGCGCCGACATAGGGACGCCGCACCGCGTCGAGGAACGGGTCGATCCCGACGAGCAGGTCGGCGCCCACCCGCACCGCGGCCAGCGACATCAGGCTGGCCACCGCGAGGTAGAGCAGGAGCATCCCGACCAGGACGACGAGGTTCAGGGCGAGGCGCCCGGCCGCGACCCATCGCCGGCCCGGTTCGGACGGTGCGGCGGCGTCGACGGGCAGGGCGCCATGATCGGGCTTCAAAACCGCGGCGATCCCCTCTATGTTCTCTCGTCCGGTCGAAAGGCCGGAATGGCGACGAACGCTCTTGGCGACGCGCCGGTCACTTCGAACCTATCGGATCCGCTTCGTCCACCGTAGCCCCCTGCCATCGGACACGATGGCGCTGCCGGGCCGGACGACCGGGCAGGTCCGCCGGCGCGGTGGTCGGCAGGGTGTCGCGACGGCGCACGTCGGCCGCTCGGTATCCCGGCCTCCGGCGACGGAAGCCGCCTTCCTTTCTCATCCGATCCGGTACGCGTCCCGCGCGACAGGTCGTCGGGCAGACCGCACAGAGCGACCGAAGATGGCAGACGACCTGATCCGCTACGATCTCCTGGTCCAGGACGCCCTCCGGGGCGTCGTGCGCAAGGTGCTGACCGACGCCGCCCGCGAGGGCTTGGCGGGCGAGCACCACTTCTACGTCTCCTTCCGCACCGAGGCCCCGGGCGTGCGGATGTCGCAGGCACTGCGCGAGAAGTATCCGCAGGACATGACGATCGTCCTCCAGCACCAGTTCTGGGATCTCGGCGTCACCGAGCACAGCTTCGAGGTCGGGCTGTCGTTCTCGGGCGTGCCCGAGCGTCTTCTGGTGCCGTTCGATGCCCTGTCGGGGTTCTTCGACCCGTCGGTCCAGTTCGGCCTCAAGTTCGACCTGAACGAAACCGCCGAGGTCGCCGGCGAGGACGCGGCGCCGAGCGCCGCGAAGGCCGGCCCGCGC
>NZ_VRUX01000431.1:0-3684 GCF_008039885.1 Methylobacterium sp. WL103 | reverse complement strand
GCCAGCCCCCTTGCGCCGGCCCGGTGGCCGGTCGTGCGCCCAGCAGGCGCCAGAGCGAGACCACCATCATCACGTCGAGAATCGTCCAGGCGATCGGGAAGGCGGCGTTCGGCGGGTTGAAGGACGGCTTGACGAGGCCCGCATACCATCCCCCGATCTCGGACCCGGTCGCCAGCCCGCCGATCAGCGAGGTCGCCCCCACCGGCAGGATCGCGGCGGGCAGCCGCAGCCACCAGGGCAGGGTCGGCCGCGTCGGGACCTGCATCGGGGTGGCTTGGATGGGCGGCATACGGGGACCTCGTTGCGGATTCGGATCGCGATGTCGGTGTGGATCGTGTCAGGCGTGATGCCCCGACGCTAGGACGCGCGGCCGCCACACCCAGAACGCGCGGTCGCGGGAGATGGCAACTCCGATCGGCCCGACCCCTCGCCGTCATCCCGGGGCTGCGCAGCAAAGCCCGGGATTCAGTGCCGCCGACGGCTTCAGCTGAAGCACGACCTGCGGTTCTGGATTCCGGGCACGCCCTCGGCGACCCGGAATGACGGTGACAACCTCGCATAAGGCTTCGCGTCGAAACATCTGCCGTATCCCGGGACGTGGAGGCGCGCGGACACGCCAGCGATGACGCTGGCGGCGCGATGCGCTATCGGACGCCGCCATGACCCTGCCCGTCGACACCCAGCCCGAACCGGACGCTCCGCAGCCCCCCACCTGGTCGAAGCGCACGCTCGCCGCGCAGGCGATGGGGCACGTCGACCCGGTGACCCGCGCGGTGGTGGCGCCGCTGCACGTGTCGACCACCTTCATCCGCGACCCCGACAACGGCTATTCCTCCGGCTTCTCCTACGCGCGGCCCGACAACGCGACCGTGCGCGAGGCGGAGGCCGTGCTGGCGATGCTGGAGGAGGCGCCGGCCGCGATGCTGTTCGGCTCCGGCATGGCGGCGGCGACCGCGGTGTTCGGCGCGCTGGAGCCCGGCGACCACGTGGTCGCGCCGGCGGTGATGTACTGGGCGCTGAAGCGCTGGCTGCGTGAGGAGGCGCCGCGGCGGCGGCTCGACCTCGACTTCGTTGCCATGGACGACCTCGACGCCCTGCGGCGGGCGATGCGGCCGGGGCGGACGAAGCTCGTCTGGATCGAGACCCCCGGCAACCCGCTCTGGACGGTGACCGACATCGCCGCCGCGGCCGAGATCGCGCATGCGGCGGGTGCGCGGCTCGCGGTCGACTCCACCGTCGCCTCGCCGTTCCACACCCGGCCGCTGCGCCTCGGCGCCGACCTCGTCATGCATTCCGGCACCAAGATCCTGAACGGCCATTCCGACGTCGTCGCCGGCGTCCTAGCCACCGCCGCGCAGGACGCCGCCTGGACCCGGATCGGTTCGATCCGCGCCGGCGGCGGCGCGATCCTCGGGCCGTTCGAGGCCTACCTCCTGATGCGGAGCCTGCGCACTTTTCCCTTGCGTGCCGCCGCGCAATCCGCCGGCGCCCTCGACCTCGCTGCCCGCTTCGCCCAGCACCCGCACGTCGAGCGGGTGCTGTATCCGGGCCTGCCCGACGACCCGGGCCACGCGGTCGCCGCGCGGCAGATGGAGCAGGGGTTCGGGGCGATGCTGTCGATCCGGGTCGCCGGGGGCGAGGCGGCGGCGATCGCCACCGCCGCGCAGGTGCGCCTGTGGAAGCGGGCGACCTCGCTCGGCGGCGTCGAAAGCCTGATCGAGCACCGCGCCTCCGTCGAGGGGCCGGGCACCCCGTGCCCGCCCGACCTGCTGCGACTCTCCACCGGTCTCGAGGACCCGGACGACCTGTTCGCCGACCTCGCCGCGGCGCTGCGGGCCGCGCATCCGGGAGCGTGAGCGGCTCCCTGTGGAATCATTTCTGGTCCGGCGGGACCCCCGGGCCGGCTGCGCGTTGTGCCTGACACCTTCGGGGCGCGTTCCACGCCGAAAGATCAAGAGCGGACCATGACGACACGCATCCTTGCCGGCGCCGCGCTCACCGGGGCCCTGGCGCTCGCCCTCCTCGCCGCCCCGGCGGCCTCGACCCGGGCGCTCGCCGACACGGTGCCGAGCCTCGACATCACGAAGACCTGCCAGTCGGCGAGCCGCGCCAACAGCGGCGTCAGCGACCAGGCCAACGTCGACGGCTGCCTGCGCTCCGAGCGGGACGCGAAGAAGGAGGCCGAGCGCCGCTGGGGCGACTACACGCCCTCGGCCAAGCGCCAGTGCGAGGACCAGTACAAGGCCGGCGGCTACCCGTCCTACGTCGAGATGGTGACCTGCCTCGAGCTCGCCAGCGGCACCGTGCCGACCCAGCCGAATTCCGGTGGCACCGCCACAGGCGGCCCCGGCGCGCCGGGCGCCAAGGCGGCCCCGCAGGAATCGGGCAGCCGCAACCTCACCCGCGAGCCGGCCGCGAACCAGCGCACCAACCCGATAGAGGTGCTGGACAAGAAGTAGGGGCCCGGATGTCAGCCACTTCGAAACTCGGAAGTCCTCTGCTCGAAGGCCGCACGGCGGTGGTGTTCGACGCCTACGGCACGTTGTTCGACGTGCACTCGGCGGTGCAGCGCCACGCCGACGCGGTCGGGCCGGACGCCGCGCGTTTGTCTGAGCTGTGGCGGACCAAGCAGGTCGAGTACAGCTGGAACCTGTCGCTGATCGGGCGCTACGTCCCGTTCTGGCAGCTCACCGAGCGGGCGCTGGATTTCGCCCTGGCCAGCCACGCGAGCGTCGACCCTGCCCTACGCGACACGTTGCTCGACGCCTACCGCGACCTCGACGCCTACGCCGAAGTGCCGGGCGTGCTGGAGCGGCTGCGGGAGCGCGGTCTCACCACCGCGCTCCTCTCCAACGGCGACGCGGCCATGCTCGGCCGCTCGGTCGATGCCGCCGGCATCCGGCCGCACCTCGACACGGTGCTCTCGGTCGACGCAGCCCAGGTGTTCAAGACGCACCCGCGCGCCTACGCCGTCGTCGGCGAGGCGCTCGGCGTGAGCCCGGAGGCGGTGCTGTTCTGCTCTTCGAACCGCTGGGACGTGGCCGGCGCCACCGCCTTCGGCTTCGCCTGCGCCTGGATCAACCGCGGCGCCAAGCCCGACGAGTACGCCGACCTGGCGCCGGTGGCGGTGCTGACGGATCTCGAAGGGTTGTTCTGAAGGGGGGGCGGCGCCTCCGGCACCTCTACGAACCGCTCATTTCACCACGATCCAATCCTCCACCACCAGGGCGTCAAGGCCGGTGGTGTAGAACATCAGGATCGCGTCTTCCGCCGTGTGAAGGATCGGCTTGCCCATCACGTTGAAGCTGGTGTTGAGCAGGATCGGGACGTTCGTGATCTCGGCAAAGGCCGCGATCAGCGCGGCGTAGGCCGGGTTGCGCTCCGGCGTCACGCTCTGGAGCCGGCCGGTGCCGTCGGCGTGCACCACCGCCGGGACCTGGTCGCGCTTGGATTCGCGCCACACCAGGGTGCGCTCCATGTACGGGCTGTCGGCGTAGGCCTCGAACCAGTCGGGGCCGGCCTCGGCCAGGATCGAGGGCGCGAAGGGGCGGAAGGCCTCGCGGTACTTCACCTTGGCGTTGAGTGCGTCCTTGGCGCCCTCCGGCCGCGGGTCGGCGAGAATCGAGCGGTTGCCGAGCGAGCGCGGGCCGAACTCGGCCCGGCCCTGGACCCAGCCGACGAGGC
>NZ_VRUX01000430.1:0-3699 GCF_008039885.1 Methylobacterium sp. WL103 | reverse complement strand
GCGCCCTGGCGCCGGAGGCCGAGCCCGACGACCTGATCGCCCGCGCTCGGCGCCTCGGCTTGCCGCTCGCACGGGTCGTCAGCCTCGGCGAAGGCATGCGCGACGCCGAGCTGGCGCCGCTGGAGATCGAGGACCTGTTGCTGCGCCCGACCGTCGCGATCGACCGGCCGCGGCTCGAACGGTTCCTCGCCGGCAAGCGCGTCCTCGTCACCGGCGGCGGCGGCTCGATCGGCTCGGAAATCTGCGCCCGGGCGCTCGCCTTCGGCGCCTCGGCGCTGATGGTGGTGGAAAGCTCGGAGCCGGCGCTCCACGGCATCCTGAGCCAGCCGGCCCTGCTCAACGCCCAGGCCGAGATCGCGGGCTCGCTCGCCGACATCCGCGACCGCGAGCGCCTGCACGCGGTCTTCACCGAATTCCGCCCGGACTACGTCTTCCACGCCGCCGCCCTGAAGCAGGTGCCCTACCTGGAGCGCGACTGGAGCGAGGGCGTCAAGACCAACGTGTTCGGCTCGATCAACGTCGCCGACGCGTCGGTGGCGGCCGGCGCCCGCGCCCTGGTGATGATCTCGACCGATAAGGCGATCGAGCCGGTCTCGCAGCTCGGCGTCACCAAGCGCTTCGCCGAGATGGTGGCCCAGGCCCGCGACGCCGAGCAGGCGGCGATCCCCGGCCACCCGACCCGGCTGATCGCCGTGCGCTTCGGCAACGTGCTCGGCTCGGTCGGCTCGGTTGTGCCGGTGTTCAAGGCTCAGATCGCTCGCGGCGGCCCCGTCACCGTCACCCATCCCGACATGGTCCGCTACTTCATGACCGTGCGGGAGGCCGCCGACCTCGTCCTCACCGCGGCCTCCCATGCCGACGGCGAGGCGCGCAGCCTCGTGCCCGGCGCGGCCGACCAGCGCGCGGCGGTCTACGTCCTCAAGATGGGCCAGCCGGTGAAGATCGCCGAGCTCGCCGAGCGCATGATCCGGTTGGCCGGCTTCGAGCCCGGCGCGGAGATCGAGCTGGTGTTCTCCGGCGCCCGGCCCGGGGAACGCTTGAACGAGATCCTGTTCGCCCGCGAGGAGCCCCGCGTCAGCCTCGACGGGATCGACGGGGTGATGGCGGCCAAGCCCGTCTTCGCCGACCGCGCCCGCCTCGACGCCTGGACGGCGTCCCTGCGCGAGGCGGTGGCGCGCGGCGACCGGGCCGCCGCCGAGGCGGTGTTCGAGGCGGCGATCCCGCATTTCCGCGAGCGCTTCGACAAGCCGGTCGAAGCCGCCCCGGCGAGCCCGGACCAGCGCGCGACCGGAACCGTCCTCGCCGAGCCCTGTTGATTCGCGAAGGTCCCGTTCGGGAACTATTCCTCGCCCCGCAGATTGAGGCGACGACCGAACCGAGCGCAGTTTCCGAACAGGGAGCGTGCCGAGAGAAGGACGAAGCAATGCGGACGAAGACGGTACTCGCTGGCCTGACGATGGTTGCCGGACTGGGAGTCGCCGGGCTCGCCGCCCCCGCCTCGGCCCAGGGCATCCAGATCGGACCCGGCGGCGTCCGCGTCGATCCCGGCTATCGCGACCGCGGCCCGCGCGACGACGTCGACCTCAGCCGCGGCGAGGCGATCCGCATCGCGCGTCGCCAGGGTCTCACCGACGTCGACAACGTCGATCGTCGCGGTCCGCGCATCATCGTCCGCGGTTCGGACCGGCGCGGCGACGACATCACCGTGGTGGTGGACAGCCGCTCGGGCGACGTGATCGACGTCCGCCGCTGAAATCGGCGCCTCGGTATCGTAACAAAGACCCCGGCCGCGAGGCCGGGGTTTTCTTTTGGCCGAGGCCTGATCGATGATGTCGTCCCGCGCCGGTGCATTGGTCGTCGCCGTCTCGGTGGTGACCTTCGGGTCCGTCGCCGCCCGGGCCGAGAGCTGCCGCGCCAGCGTCGGCGAACGCGACTCCGCCCGCCTCGTCGAACGCTGCCTCGCCGTCTCGCCGGCGACGCACCCACCCTGCAACGCGTCCAACGCTTGCGCGCTGATCGAATCCGAGATCGTCCGCAGCTGCCGCCTGTTCGACGACGGCACCGCGCCCGCATTCTGCCGAGACTACTGATTTGCGGACGCCTGTCCCCGCGCGAGCCGTGCGAGGCCGTCGCGGGTCGTGCCGGCCGGCGCCCAGCCCAGCGCGGACAACCCGACGCTGCGCGCGACGAGGTTCTCGGCCAGCCGCGAGAACAGCGCCTCGCGGCCGGTGAGCCGGCAGGCGAGCCCGATCGCGGCGGAGGGCAGCGGAACGAGGCCGGGCCTCCGGCCGAGTCCGGCGCGTAGGGCCGTCAGCATCTCGGGCAACGTCTGGGCATCCGGGTCGGCGACGACCAGCGGCCGGTTCGGCGACGTGTCCGTTCGCAGCACCGCGTCGATCGCGGCCGACAGGCTCTCCACCGAGACCAGCGATCGGCGCCCGGCGAGCGATGCGAGCGGCAGCGGATACGGCGAGCGGGCGAGCCGCACCAAGGCGGCCATGTTGCCCTTCACCCCCGCGCCGTAGACGAGGACGGGCCGCAGCGCGACCCAATCGATTCCGATGGCGGCTAGCGCCCGCTCGGCGTCGAGCTTGGACCGGCCGTAGGCGTCGGTCGGGGCCGGGCCGTCGGCCTCCGTCACGATGCCGGGCGCGGTCGGGCCGGTCTGCGCGCGGATCGAGGACAGGAACACGAAGCGGCGCACCCGCGCGCGCGCGGCGGCCTCGGCCAGGCGCTGCGTCGCCTCGGTGTTCAGCGTGCGGTAATCGTCCTCCGGCGCGCCCGACATGGCGTGCGCGAGCCCGGCCGAATGGACCACCGCGTCGACGCCGGCCAGCGCCGCCGCCATGTTCATCGGCCGGGTCAGGTCGCCGACGACGGCGCTCGAAGCGCCCTCCGGCATCGCGTCAACCGGGCGGCGCAGGAGCAGGCGGACGCGGTAGCCCCGCGCGGTCAGGTCCCGCAGGACATGGCGGCCGATGAAGCCAGTCGCCCCGGTCAGCGCGATCAGTTGGCTCAAGGCACCCTCGTTCCGTCCGCCGTCGGCGCCCGCGAGAACCGGATCAGCAGGGCCGCGACCAGCCCGCATCCCGCCGCCAGCGCACCGAGCGTGACGACCGGCGACGGCCAAAGCAAGGTCGCGGCCGCGAGGGCGGCGAGGGCGAGGTTGAGCGCGAACACCCGCCCGACCACGCCGCCGACCGTGAGGCCGTTCGTGGTGGCCCGCTGGTAGAAGTGGCTGCGATGGGCCTGCCACACCGGCTCCCGCCGGGCCGCGCGCCGGATCAGCGTCAGGGTGGCGTCGGCGAGATAGTAAAGCGGCAGCAGGATCGCCGCGGCGAGCCCGCCTTCCAGGGCGAGCCGGTACAGCAGCCAGGCGAGGATCAACCCGAGCGGCAGCGAGCCGACGTCGCCGAGGAAGAGTTTTGCCACGGGGCGGTTGAACGGCGCGAAGCCGAGCATCGCTCCGAGCAGGGCGGCGGCGAACAGGATCGCGGCCGGCGGCAAGGCGCCGAACCCGCCGAACAGGGCCAGGGCGGCGGCGACGGGTACCGTCTCGGCCACGCTCATCCAGTCGAGCCCGTCCATGAAGTTGACGAGGTTCACGAACCAGACGCCGGCGAGCACCGCCAGCGTGCGCTCCACCGCCGGCGGCAAGGCCGGAACCAGCCGCCCGTCGACGCCGGCCACCACCCCGCC
>NZ_VRUX01000042.1:0-16939 GCF_008039885.1 Methylobacterium sp. WL103 | reverse complement strand
AGCCGACACCGCGAGCGCGCCGGTCGCCGCCCGCGCGGCCGCGATCCTGGTGGTGGACGACGACGCCGAGGTCCGCCACGTCACGGCGTCGTTCCTCAACGGCTTCGGCTACGACGAGATCGAGGCCGCGGACGGGGCGGCCGCGCTCGCACTGATGGAGCAGCGCCGCTTCGACCTCGTCGTCGCAGACCTGGCGATGCCCGGCATGACCGGCGTCGAGCTCGCCGCGGAAGTCCGCAGCCGCTGGTCCGAGGTGCCGGTGCTGATCGTGACCGGGCATGCCGAGGCCGTCGAGATCCCGCACGACCTGCCGGTGCTGACGAAGCCGTTCCAGTCGGCCGAGCTCGCCCGCCGCGTCTCGTCCCTGCTCGACGGAAGCCACGGCGCTTGAGCGGAACGCCGGGCGCCAAACGAAAAAGGCGGCCCTAAGGCCGCCTTTCGATCGATCTTGACTGCGATGCCGCCGATCAGGCCGCTTCGCTCTCGCCACCCAGCACAGGGCCGGAATCCTTGCCGCGGGCCGTCACGTCGCGATCGACGAACTCGATCACGGCGAGCGGGGCGTTGTCGCCCTTGCGGAAGCCAGCCTTCATGATGCGGCAGTAGCCGCCTGGACGGGCGGTGTAGCGCGGACCCAGCACCGTGAAGAGCTTCTTCACCATGTCGTGGTCGCGGATCTGCGACATCGCCAGACGGCGGGTGTGGACGCTGTCGATGCGGCCGAGCGAAATCAGCTTCTCGATGACCGGACGTAGGTCCTTGGCCTTCGGGAGCGTGGTGATGATCTGCTCGTGCTTGATCAGCGCGGCGGACATGTTGGCGAACATCGCCTTGCGGTGCTCGGTGGTGCGGTTGAAACGACGACCGCGAAATCCGTGACGCATGTGCTTGGCCCTTCTTTATGTGTCCGGCCGCCGTGCCACGGTACGGCCGGATGCCCCGTGAGCGGGGCGTCTTCGTTGGTCCGCATGACCCCGCGGCGGGATTCTTTTTTTCGACGGTCCTGACCCGGCGGCGACGCGCCGCCGGGTCAGGCCCGAACCGGCTTCGGTTCAGTAGTGCTCTTCGAAGCGCTTGGCGAGATCCTCGATGTTCTCCGGCGGCCAGCCGGGGATGTCCATCCCGAGGTGCAGGCCCATGCCGGCGAGCACTTCCTTGATCTCGTTGAGCGACTTGCGGCCGAAGTTCGGGGTGCGCAGCATCTCGCCCTCCGACTTCTGGATGAGGTCGCCGATGTAGACGATGTTGTCGTTCTTCAGGCAGTTCGCCGAACGGACCGAGAGCTCGAGCTCGTCGACCTTCTTGAGCAAAGCCGGGTTGAAGGGCAGCTGCGGCGCGAGCGGGGCGGCCTCCTCCTTGCGGGGATCCTCGAAGTTCACGAACACCTGGAGCTGGTCCTGGATGATGCGCGCGGCGTAGGCGAGCGCATCCTCCGGCGACACCGCGCCGTTGGTCTCGACCGTCATCGTCAGCTTGTCCTTGTCGAGATCCTGGCCCTCGCGGGTGGTCTCGATGCGGTAGCTGACCTTGGTCACCGGCGAGAACAGCGCGTCCACCGGGATCAGGCCGATCGGCGCGTCTTCGGGGCGGTTCTGCTCGGCCGGAACGTAGCCCTTCCCGGTGGCGACGGTGAACTCCATCCGGATCTCGGCGCCGTCGTCGAGCGTGCAGATCACGAGGTCGGGGTTCAGGATCTGGATGTCGCCGACCGTGCCGATGTCGCCGGCGGTGACGAGGCCGGGACCGGTCTTGCGCAGGGTCATGCGCTTCGGGGCGTCGGTCTGCGAACGGATGGCGATCGTCTTGATGTTCAGGACGATATCCGTGACGTCCTCGCGGACGCCCGGGATCGAGGAGAACTCGTGCAGCACGCCGTCGATCTGGACCGAGGTCACGGCCGCGCCCTGGAGGGACGATAGCAGCACCCGGCGCAGGGAGTTGCCGAGCGTCGTGCCGAAGCCGCGCTCCAACGGCTCGGCGACGACGGTGGCGACCCGCTTCGGGTCGTCGCCGGTCGAGACCTGCAGCTTGTTGGGCTTGATCAGCTCTTGCCAGTTCTTCTGAATGACCACGATCCTACCTCTCCTGACGCACGAGCCCGCGACGTCCGGGTCCGCGCTTCGGCCGAACGGTGCTGCCCCCAGCCCCGGTCGGTCCCTAAAATGATGGCTCCGGGCCTACGCCTCGTCGGCGACCCAGAGCTCCGGCACGAACCGGTATCCGTCCCCGTCCCGCGTCACGAAGCCGACGGCCGGGAATTCGAGATGCGAGCCGGCGATGCGGGTGCCGTCGGCCGCGAGATCCGCGAGGATCGCCTTGCGCGTCGCCCGCGCCTGGTCGCCGTCGACATCGAAGCCGACACCCGCCTCCGGTTGCTTGAACTGGATCGCGGGCAGGTGCACCACATCCGTGAACACCAGCAGCGACTTGTCCCCCGAAACGATCCGGAAGCCGCAATGGCCCGGCGTATGGCCGGGCAGGTGGACAGCCATGATCCCCGGCAGCACCTCGCCGCCGGACTGCTCGCGCATCCGGCCGGCATAGGGTGCCAGGGCCTTGCGCGCGTTCTCGAAATACGGCTTGGCCCCGTCCGGCGCGGCGGCGAGCGCCGCGTCGGGGAGCCAGTGCTTCGCCTCGTCCGAATGCAGCACGATCTCCGCGTTCGGATAGGCGGCCTTCCCGTCGGCGAGCAGGCCGCCGACGTGGTCGGGATGACAATGCGTGACGAGGATCGTCTCGATCGCGTCGGGGCTCACGCCGGCGACGGCGAGCGCCTCGGACACGCGGCCCATGGTCGGCGGACCGAACGCACCGTAGCCCGTGTCGATCATCACCGGCTTGCGGCCGGGGCCGGTGACGAGGAACGCGTTGAGCGTCACCCGCGGCGCGTCGGTGCGGAAGCCGGCCCGCTGTAGCGCGCCGGCCTCGTCCTTCGAGATACCTGTGACGAGATCGAGGGACCCCTGGAACCACCCGTCGTTGAGCACGGTGACCGTGAGGTCGCCGACGCCCCAGCGCTTGACGCCCGGAAGGATCTTCGAATTCGCCACGTGTGTCTCCGGCCTCCTCAGACGCGCCGACGCTTGCGCGGACGGCAACCGTTGTGCGGGATCGAGGTGACGTCGCGGATCGAGGTAACGGTGAAGCCCGCGGCCTGAAGGGCGCGGAGCGCCGACTCGCGGCCCGAACCGGGGCCGGAAACCTCGACCTCGAGGGTGCGCATGCCGTGCTCGGCGGCCTTGCGGGCGGCGTCCTCGGCGGCGACCTGCGCGGCGTAGGGAGTCGACTTCCGCGAGCCCTTGAAGCCCATGGCGCCCGAGGAGGACCACGAGATCGTGTTGCCCTGCGCGTCGGTGATGGTGATCATCGTGTTGTTGAACGAGGCGGCGACGTGCGCCACGCCCGAGACGATGTTCTTGCGTTCGCGCCGGCGGACGCGGGTCGGTTCCTTGGCCATCTGTGTCTCTCGTCCTTCAAGCGCACCCGTAATTCCAGGTGCTCGGGATGTTTCGGAGTTCAGCCGGGGCGCCTGCGGAGCACCGACCCGTCACGCCGGCCTCCGATCGGGGACGCGCGGCACGATGAAACGGGGGCAGCGCGGCACGCTGCCTCCGAATGTCGAAAACTTACTTCTTCTTGCCGGCGATCGGCTTCGACTTGCCCTTGCGGGTGCGCGCGTTGGTGTGCGTGCGCTGGCCGCGGACCGGCAGGTTGCGGCGGTGGCGCAGGCCGCGGTAGCAGCCGAGGTCCATCAGGCGCTTGATGTTCATCGACACGTCGCGGCGAAGGTCGCCCTCGACGAGGTAGTCGCGGTCGATCGTCTCGCGGATCTGCAGCACCTCGGCGTCGGTGAGCTGGTTCACGCGGCGCTCGGCCGGGATGCCGACCTTCCCCGTGATCTCCTCGGCCTTCTTCGCGCCGATGCCGTGGATGTACTGGAGCGCGATGACGACGCGCTTGTTGGTCGGGATGTTAACGCCGGCGATACGGGCCAAGGTCATGCTCCATGTGGCACGCGGGCGTCGGCCCGGGCCGTGTGATCGAGAAAGCGCACGTCCGGTGGAGGCCGGCCCTTGCACGCCCGTCAACGACAAATCGGCCCGCGGCCGCCCCTTAAAGGGCACCTCGGACCAACGGCTGTGCAGACGAAGACCGGCCTGCTAGCGCGGGCCGATCCCGATGTCAACGGCAGGGACGATAAGAAGCGCCGATCGGACCGGTGCCCAGGCGCCGGGCTTCGGTGTCCCGGCGGCGACGTCAGAAGCGCTGGCTGAGCTGGCGGCAATAGCCGCCGTTGTCGCGAAAGCCCGCCGGGCAGCGCCGAACGCAGGCTCCGGCCGCGAACTTCAACGGCGGCCGGCACATCCGGCCCGTCGTGCGCCGCTCGTATTGGTACGACTGCGCCGGGCCGGCGAACGCCGTCACCGGCGCGAGACCCACCGTCAACGTCAGAGCGGCGAGGAACGCCCGGGCCGAATGAGAGATCATGGTCGCGGGCCCTGGAGGTGAGAACGTCAGGAGGTTACGCCTTCCCGACGCGATTCGAGGATCGTCATCAACGATTCCGTCACCGACCCGATCGGTGCCATGCCGTCCACCGTCTCGAGCATCCCGGCACGCTCGTAATAGGCCGAGAGCGGCGCGGTCTGGATGCGGTAGGCTTCCAGCCGAGAAGCGAACACCTCCGGCGTATCGTCCTTGCGCACCGGCTGCCCGCGGGCCGCCGTCTCCTCGGCGCGCTTGGCGATGCGGCCGACCAGGGCCGCCTCGTCGACCTTGAACTCGATCACGGTCGAGAGCCGCAGGCCCTTTTCCTTCAGCATCACGTCGAGGGCCTTGGCCTGCTCGACGGTGCGGGGGAACCCGTCGAGGATGAAGCCGCCGCGCGCGTCAGGCTCTTCGATCCGGTCCGCGACGATTCCGACGACGATCGCATCGGACACGAGCCCGCCGCTCTCCATCACCGCCTTCGCCTGAAGGCCGACCGGGGTGCCGGCCGCGACCGCGGCCCGCAGCATGTCGCCGGTGGAGAGCTGCGGGATGCCGAACCGTGCGACGATCCGCTCGGACTGTGTCCCCTTCCCCGCGCCGGGTGGTCCGAGCAGAATGATCCGCATTGGCGTTGTCCTCGTCCCTGCCCGTCTCTCAGGGCTCCGTGCCGTGCGGCGATGCCTTGGCGACATCGTTCCGCGTCGGGGTCGTCTTGTAGCGGCTTCCACCGAGCGGGCGAGCGACAAATCGCCGTCCGCCCGTCATTCCGGCGATTGTGTCTCTCGTGTCGCCGAACGCGGCCGCTCAGCGCCGCCGCTGGGTCGTCGAAGCGCCGCGCAGCTTGGCCTTCTTTACGAGGCCCTCGTACTGGTGCGCCATCAGGTGCCCGTGGATCTGGGCCACCGTGTCCATCGTCACCGAGACGACGATGAGCAGCGACGTGCCGCCGAAGCCGAGGCTCGCCGAGGCGTAGGAGGCGATGATCTCCGGCACCAGGCAGACGAAGGTGAGGTAGAGGGCGCCGATCAGGGTGATGCGCGTCAGAACCTTGTCGATGAAGGCGGCGGTGCGCTCGCCCGGGCGGATGCCCGGGATGAAGCCGCCATGCTTCTTCAGGTTGTCCGCGGTCTCCTGCGGGTTGAACACGACCGCGGTGTAGAAGAACGCGAAGAAGATGATCAACGCCGCGTAGAGCGCCATGTAGAGCGGCCGGCCGTGGCCGAGATAGGTCGTCACCGTCGAGAGGAAGCCCGTGCCCTGGTTGGCCGAGAAGCTCGCCACGGTAGCCGGCAGCAGCAGCAGCGACGAGGCGAAGATCGGCGGGATCACGCCCGAGGTGTTGAGCTTCAGCGGCAGGAACGAGGTCTGGCCCTCGTACATCCGGTTGCCGACCTGGCGCTTCGGGTAGTTGATCAGAAGGCGGCGCTGGGCGCGCTCCATGAACACAATGAAGTAGACGAGGCCGATCGCGGCGACGCCGACGCCGAGGATCACCGCGGAGGACAGCGCGCCGGTGCGCGACAGCTCGAGCGCGCCGATGATGGCGGTCGGCAGGTGGGCCACGATGCCGGCGAAGATGATCAGCGACGAGCCGTTGCCGATGCCGCGCGAGGTGATCTGCTCGCCGATCCACATCAGAAACAGCGTGCCGCCGGTCAGCGTGATCACGGTGGAGGCGAGGAAGAACGGGCCGGGATCGATCGCGGCGCTCGAACTCTGTAGCCCCACGGCGATGCCCCAGGACTGGACCAGCGCCAGCACTACGGTGAGGTAGCGGGTGTACTGGTTGATGACCTTCCGGCCTGACTCGCCCTCCTTCTTCAGCGTCTCGAGGCTCGGGATCACCGAGGTGAGGAGCTGGATGATGATCGAAGCCGAGATGTAGGGCATGATGTTGAGCGCGAAGATCGCCATGCGCTCCACGGCACCGCCGGAGAACATGTTGAACAGCCCGAGCACGCCGCCGGCTTGGCTCTGGAAGTTCCGCGCGAACTGCTCCGGATCGATGCCGGGGATCGGGATGTAGGTCCCGAGCCGGAACACCACGAGCGCACCCAAGGTGAACCAGATGCGCTTCTTGAGCTCATCGGCCTTGGCGATGGCACCGAAATTGAGGTTCGCGGCGAGCTGCTCGGCGGCTGAGGCCATGGCCTGTGTCCTGATGATGGGTCACGAGGGTGCCGCGGGGCATCCCTGAAAACGGGAGCGGCGGCCGCATGCGAGGTCGCATGGGCCGCCGCTCGAGGCTTCGACTTAAGGGGTCGGTGACGGAGAGGCAACCGCGCTCAGGCGGTCGCCTCGCCCTTGCCGCCCAAGTCCTTGCCGCCCTTGCCGCGGACCGAGACGCCGGCGCCGTAGGCGACGACGACGCTGCCGCCGGCCTTCTCGACCGCTTCGACCGCCGACTTCGACGCCCGGGTCACCTCGAAGGCGACCTTCGCGGTGAGCTCGCCGACACCGAGCAGCTTCACGCCGTCACGGGGACGGGCGATGATCCCGGCCTGGACCAAGGCCTCGACCGTCACGGTCGCGGCGCCGTCGAGACGGCCGGCGTCGATCGCCTGCTGGACGCGGCCGACGTTCACCTCGTTGAGGTCGGTCGAGTACAGGTTGTTGAAGCCGCGCTTCGGCAGGCGACGGTGAAGCGGCATCTGGCCGCCCTCGAAGCCCTTGATGGCCACGCCGGTCCGGGCCTTCTGACCCTTCACGCCGCGCCCTGCGGTCTTGCCCTTGCCGGAGCCGATGCCCCGGCCGACGCGCATCCGGTTCTTGGTTGCGCCTTCGTTGTCGCGGATTTCGTTGAGCTTCATCGCGCCCTCCTCAAGCCGCGTCGTCGAGGACGCGCACGAGATGCGCGACCTTTCGGATCATGCCGCGAACGGCGGGGGTGTCTTCGAGCTCGGAGACACGGTGAAGCTTGTTCAGCTTCAGGCCCACCAGCGTCTGACGCTGGGAGGCCTCGCGGCGGATCGGCGAACCGATCTGCTCGACGCGGACAGTCTTGCTAGCCATGCTGCCCTCCCCTTACGCGACTGCGGCTTCGGACTGGTCGGACGGGCCCGCATCGGTGCGCCGCGCCTGGAGCGTCGACACCTTGAGACCGCGACGACCGGCGACGGAGCGCGGGCTGTCCTCGTTCTTGAGCGCCTCGAAGGTGGCGCGCACGAGGTTGTAGGGGTTCGAGGAGCCGAGGCTCTTGGCCACGACGTCCTGCATGCCCAGCGTCTCGAAGACGGCGCGCATCGGGCCGCCGGCGATGATGCCGGTACCCTGGGGCGCCGCGCGGAGGATCACCTTGCCGGCGCCGTGACGGCCCTGCACGTCGTGGTGCAGCGTCCGGCCCTCGCGGAGCGAGATGCGGACGAGGCCGCGCTTGGCGGCTTCCGTCGCCTTGCGGATCGCCTCGGGGACTTCGCGAGCCTTGCCGTGGCCGAAGCCGACACGGCCCTTCTGGTCGCCGACGACGACGAGGGCGGCGAAGCCGAAGCGACGGCCACCCTTCACCACCTTGGCGACGCGGTTGATGTGGACGAGCTTGTCCACGAACTCGCTGTCGCGCTCCTCGCGGTCGTCGCGGCGGCCGCGGCCACCGCCTTCACGTTCACGTGCCATGTTGTTCCCGTTTCATCTCACTGGCGCAGGCGGCGGGCCCGCTCGCTTGATTCGTCATCGACGGAGGCGGGCGAGCCGCCTCCGCACCGCCGAGATTTAGAAGTCGAGGCCACCCTCGCGGGCGGCGTCGGCCAGAGCCTTGATCCGGCCGTGGTACTGGTAGCCCGAGCGGTCGAACACGACCTTCGAGACGCCGGCAGCCTTGGCGCGCTCGGCGACGAGCTTGCCGACTGCGGACGCGGCGGCGATGTCGGCGCCGGTCTTCAGGTCGGCGCGCAGGCCCTTGTCGATCGACGAGGCGGCAGCGAGCGTCACGCCCGCCGCATCATCGATGACCTGGACGTAGATCTGCTTCGACGAGCGGAACACCGACAGGCGCGGCCGGCCGTTGGCCGAGGCGCGGAGCGCCCGGCGCACCCGCGCCTTGCGGCGGTCGAGGGCTTCGAGTTTGCGTGACATGTCTCAGCCCCCTTACTTCTTCTTGCCTTCCTTGCGGAAGATGAACTCGCCGGCGTACTTGACGCCCTTGCCCTTGTAGGGCTCGGGGCCGCGGTAGTCGCGGATTTCCGCGGCGACCTGGCCGACGACCTGGCGGTCGATGCCGGAGATGGTGATCTCCGTCGGCTTGGGCGTCACGATCGTGATGCCGGCCGGGATCTGGTACTCGATGTCGTGGCTGTACCCGAGCGAGAGCTTGAGCGCCTTGCCGGCCATCGCTGCGCGATAGCCGACGCCGGTGATCTCGAGCTTCTTTTCGAAGCCCTTGGACACGCCCTCGACCAGGTTCGCGACCTGGGCCCGCGAGGTGCCCCAGAGCGAACGGGCCGCCTTGGACTGGTCCTTCGGGGTCACCGTGACGGCGCCGTCCTCCAACGCCACCAGGACGAGCGAGGGAACCACGAACTCGAGCTCGCCCTTCGAGCCCTTCATCTTCACCGTCTGACCCGTGACCGACGCCGTAACGCCGGCCGGAACGGGGACGGGCTTCTTGCCTACGCGAGACATCTGCCTCTCTCCTTATCCGGGGATCAGAACACCTTGCAGAGCACTTCGCCGCCGACGTTGCGCTCGCGCGCCTCGTGGTCGGCCATGACGCCCTGCGGGGTGGACACGATGGTGACGCCGAGCCCGTCGGCGACGCGCGGCAGGTCGCCGACGGCCGAGTAGACGCGGCGGCCGGGCTTCGAAACGCGCTGGATCGAGCGGATGACGGGCTGGCCGTCATAGTACTTCAGCTCGATCGCGAACTCCGTCCGGCCGTTGCCGAGGTCGGTGGTCGCGAAGTCGCGGATGTAGCCTTCCGACTTCAGCACGTTCAGGACGTTGGCGCGCAGGCGCGAGCCGGGCGTCGAGACCACGTTGCGACGGCGCATCTGGCCGTTGCGGATGCGGGTGAGCATATCGCCCACGGGATCGTTGACCATGGGTGCCTCCTTACCAGCTCGACTTGACGAGGCCCGGGATCAGACCCCGGTTCCCGAGCTCGCGCAGTGCGATGCGCGAGACGCCCATCTTGCGGTAGTAGGCACGCGGCCGGCCGGTGATCTCGCACCGGTTGCGGACGCGGGTCGGGGACGAGTTGCGGGGAAGCTCCGCGAGCTTGAGGCGCGCCTCGAAGCGCTCCTCCATCTCGAGAGACTCGTCGTTGGCGGTCGCGAGCAGGGCCGAGCGCTTCGCAGCGAAGCGCTTGACCAGCTCCTTCCGGTGGTTGTTCTGTTCGACTGAACTCTTCTTTGCCATTGTCTATCCTCCGGTGTCCGCGTCTAGGTGCCCCGAGGGACGCCTACTGCCGGAACGGGAATTGGAAGGCGGCCAGCAGCGCGCGGGCCTCCTCGTCGGTGGTGGCGGTGGTGGCGACGACGATGTCCATGCCCCAGGTCTGCTCGGCCTTGTCGTACGAGATCTCCGGGAACACGAGGTGCTCCTTGAGCCCGAGGGCGTAGTTGCCGCGGCCGTCGAAGGACTTCGGGTTCAGGCCGCGGAAGTCGCGGACGCGCGGCAGCGCGATCGTGACCAAGCGGTCCATGAACTCGTACATCTTCTGGCGGCGCAGGGTGACCTTGCAGCCGATCGGCATGCCCTCGCGGACCTTGAAGGTCGCGATCGGCTTGCGGGCCTTGGTGATCACCGGCTTCTGGCCGGCGATCAACGCCAGGTCGCCGGCGGCGACGGCGGCCTTCTTGGAGTCGGCGGTGGACTCGCCGACGCCCATGTTGATGACGATCTTGTCGATCCGGGGAACCTGCATCGGGTTCTTGTAGCCGAACTGCTCAATGAGCTTCTGGCGGATGACTTCGTCGTAGTGGGTGCGCAGGCGCGGGACGTAGGCGTCCTTGTTGGCCTCAGCCATCGATCTGGTCCCCCGTGGACTTGGCGAAGCGGACCTTGCGACCGTCTTCGAGGATGCGGAAACCCACGCGGGTCGGCTTGCCGTTCGCGTCCTGCAACGCGAGGTTCGAGAGCTGGATCGCGGCCTCCTTGGAGATGATGCCGCCTTCCTGGCTCTGGGACTGCTTCTGGTGCTTCTTGACCAGGTTGATCCCGCGGACGAGCGCCTTGTCGTCCTTCGGCATCACCTGGATGACCTCGCCGGACCGACCGGAGTCGCGACCGGTGAGGACGACGACCGTGTCGCCCTTCTTGATCTTGGCTGCCATCACAGCACCTCCGGAGCCAGCGAGATGATCTTCATGTGGTTGCGGGCGCGCAGTTCGCGCGGCACCGGCCCGAAGATGCGGGTCCCGATCGGCTCCTTCTGGTTGTTGATCAGAACGGCCGCGTTCTTGTCGAAGCGGATCACCGAACCGTCGGGACGCTTCACTTCCTTGGCGGTCCGCACGACCACCGCCTTCATGACGTCGCCCTTCTTGACGCGGCCGCGCGGAATCGCCTCCTTGATGGACACGACGATGATGTCGCCCACGCCGGCATAGCGCCGCTTCGACCCGCCGAGGACCTTGATGCACATCACGCGACGCGCACCAGAGTTGTCGGCGACGTCCAGATTCGTCTGCATCTGGATCACAGGAGTGACCTTTCCTTGTTTCAGGCGGGTTTCCGCACACGGGCGGTATTGCCCGGCGGACGACGCCTGATGGGGATCTGATGTCCCCGGCTCATATGACAGACCGCGCTATCGGCGCTTTTCCAGCGCCGGCGCGGTCACCGCAGTCGATGGGGAACCGGAGAACCGGTCACCGCTGATCTGTCGCGAAGAAAGGTCGCCTACAGCAAGGCGACGATTCGTGCAAGCTCTACGGGCAGGAGCACGGAGGGTCTCATCGGGCGCGCGTACGCGCTCGATGGGTGTTGGGTCGGTGGCCTCAGGCCGCCGAGGGAGCCTCGGCCTGGGCGGCGTCGCCCTCGACGAGCTTCCAGGTCTTGGTCTTCGAGAAGGGCCGGCACTCCTCGATGAACACCGTAGCCCCGACCTTGGCGGCGTTCGCCTCGTCGTGAGCGTGGTAGTTCTTCGAGCGGCGGACGGTCTTCTTCATCACCGGGTGGGTGAAGCGACGCTCCACCTTGACGACGATGGTCTTCTCGCCCTTGTCGCTGACGACGACGCCCTGCAATACGCGCTTCGGCATGATGAAACTCCTCAGGCCGACGTCGCCTGCAGCGTCTTCTGACGCTGCAGGGTGCGGACGCGGGCGATGTCGCGACGGACTTCGCGGACGCGGGCGACGTTCTCGAGCTGGCCGGTGGCCCCCTGGAAGCGCAGGTTGAACTGCTCCTTCTTGAGGTTCAAGAGCTCGTCGCTCAGCTGATCGGGCGACAGGGCGGCGAGATCCGACTGTCTCTGTGACGACTTCATGATCTGCCTCCCTTAGTCGGCGATGCGTTGCACGACGCGCGTGCGGATGGGCAGCTTGGCGGCGCCCAGACGAAGCGCCTCCTTGGCGATGTCCTCGGCGACGCCGTCGACCTCGAACATGATGCGGCCCGGGTGGACGCGGGCGGCCCAATACTCGGGTGCGCCCTTACCGGAGCCCATGCGGACTTCGGTCGGCTTCGACGTGACCGGAACGTCGGGGAAGATCCGGATCCAGACCCGGCCCTGACGCTTCATCTCACGGGTGATCGCGCGGCGGGCCGCCTCGATCTGGCGAGCGGTGATGCGCTCTGGCTCCACCGCCTTCAGGCCGAACTGGCCGAAATTCAGGTCGAAGCCGCCCTTGGCCGCACCGGAGATGCGACCTTTGAACTGCTTACGAAACCGGGTCTTCTTGGGTTGCAACATGGCAGCCTCTCAACACCTTCCTTGGCTCGGGGGTCGACGATCGCGCGGTTAGGCGTGATCGCGGCGACCGCGACCGCGGTCACCCTCGCCGTCGCGCTCGCGACGACCGCCCGAACGGCCGCCCTCTTCCTGCGCCTTCTTATCCTGCGCCATCGGGTCGTGCTCGAGGATCTCGCCCTTGAACACCCAGACCTTGATGCCGCACGTTCCGTAGGTCGTGAACGCGGTCGCCGTGCCGTAGTCGACGTCGGCGCGCAGCGTGTGCAGGGGCACGCGGCCCTCGCGGTACCATTCCTGGCGGGCGATCTCGGCGCCGCCGAGACGACCGGAGCAGTTGATCCGGATGCCCTCCGCGCCGAGGCGCATGGCGGATTGCACGGCGCGCTTCATGGCGCGACGGAAGGCGACGCGGCGCTCGAGCTGCTGGGCGATCGAGTCGGCCACCAGCACGGCGTCGATCTCGGGCTTCCGCACCTCGACGATGTTGATGGTCACGTCGGCCTTGGTCATGGTGTTGACCAGCTTGCGCAGCTTCTCGATGTCGGCGCCCTTCTTGCCGATCACCACGCCCGGACGACCCGAGTGGATAGTGACGCGGCACTTCCGGTGCGGACGCTCGATGACGATCTTCGAGACCGCCGCCTGCTTGAGCTGCTTCATGAGGGCGGCGCGGATCGCGACGTCCTCGTGCATCAGCTTCACGTATTCTGTCTTGCCGGCGAACCAGCGGGAATCCCAGGTCCGGTTGATGCCGAGCCGGAGACCGATCGGGTTGACTTTCTGACCCATCAGATTCTCCTCAGGCCGCTTCGGCGGTGCGGACTTCGCGAACCACGATGGTGAGGTTCGAGAAAGGCTTCAGGATGCGCGCGCCGCGACCGCGGGCGCGGGCGTGGAAGCGCTTCAGGACCAGCGCCTTGCCCACGAAGGCCTGGGTGACGACGAGGTCGTCGACGTCCAGGTCGTGGTTGTTCTCGGCGTTGGCGATCGCGCTCTCGAGGCACTTCTTGACCTCGGTCGAGATGCGCTTGCGGGAGAACTCGAGGTCGGCGAGGGCCGACTCGACCTTCTTGCCGCGGATCATCTGCGCGACGAGGTTGAGCTTCTGGGGCGAGACACGGAGCATCCGTGCGACGGCCTTGGCCTCGTTCTCGGGCAGCGCGCGGGGGGTGGCTTGCTTGCCCATGTCAGCGCCTCTTCGCCTTCTTGTCGGCCGCGTGGCCGTGGAAGGTGCGGGTCGGCGAGAACTCGCCGAACTTGTGACCGACCATTTCCTCGGAAACGTAGACCGGAATGTGCTTCTGTCCATTGTGCACACCGAAGGTGAGCCCGATGAACTGCGGCAGGATGGTGGAGCGACGGCTCCAGATCTTGATGACCTCGTTCCGGCTCGACCCGCGAGCCGCCTCGGCCTTCTTGAAGAGGTAGCCGTCGACGAACGGCCCCTTCCAGAGTGAGCGTGCCATGATGGTTACTTCTTGCGGTTGTGGCGGCTGGACAGGATGAAGACGTCGGTCCGCTTGTTCGAGCGGGTCTTCTTCCCCTTGGTCGGCACGCCCCAGGGCGTCACCGGGTTACGGCCGCCCGAGGTGCGTCCCTCGCCGCCGCCGTGCGGGTGGTCCACCGGGTTCATGGCGACGCCGCGGACGTGCGGACGCTTGCCGAGCCACCGGTTGCGCCCGGCCTTGCCGAGCGAGATGTTCATGTGGTCCGGGTTCGAGACCGCACCCACCGTCGCGTAGCACTGGCCGTGGACCAGGCGCTGCTCTCCCGAGTTCAGGCGGAGCGTCACGTAGCCCTGGTCGCGCCCGACGATCTGAGCGTAGTTGCCGGCGGAACGGGCGACCGCGCCGCCCTTGCCGATCTTCAGCTCGATATTGTGCACGATCGTGCCCACCGGCATGCCGCCGATCGGCCCGGCGTTGCCCGGCTTGATGTCGACGCCCTCGCCCGAGATCACCTTGTCGCCCGGCTGCAGGCGCTGCGGAGCGATGATGTAGCTCTGCTTGCCGTCCGGGTAGTTGATCAGCGCGATGAACGCCGTGCGGTTCGGATCGTACTCGATCCGCTCGACGGTCGCCGACACGCCCGGCTGCGACCGACGCTTGAAGTCGACGAGGCGGAGCGAGCGCTTGTGGCCGCCGCCGCGGAAGCGGACGGTGATCCGCCCGAGGTTGTTGCGGCCGCCCGAGGACGACTTGCCCTCGGTCAGCGCCTTCACCGGCTTGCCCTTGTAGAGCTCACGGCGGTCGACCAGCACGAGCTGGCGGAGGCTCGGCGTGACCGGTTTGAATGTCTTCAAGGCCATCGGCTTAAATCCCTACCCGGTCTATCTCAGAGGCCGGTCGTGACGTCGATCGTGTCACCTTCGGCGAGGGTCACGACCGCTTTCTTCACGTCCGAACGCTGTCCGCGCATGCCGCGGAAGATCTTCTTCTTGCCCTTGGTCACGAGGGTGTTCACCGCCGTGACCTTGACGTCGAACAGCTTCTCGACCGCTTCCTTGATCTGCGGCTTGGTAGCCTTCGGGGCGACCCGGAAGACCACCTTGTTCTGTTCGGTGAGGTTCGTCGCCTTCTCGGTGATGACCGGGGCGACGATGATGTCGTAGTGGCGCGGATCGGCACTCATTTGAAACGCTCCTCCAGCGCGTCGATCGCGGCGCGGGTCAGCACGAGCGTGTCGCGGCGCAGGATGTCGTAGACGTTGATGCCCTGCACGGGCAGCACGTCGATCATCGGGATGTTGCGGGCGGCGCGGCCGAAGTTCTCGTCGACCTCCGCGCCACCGATGATCAGTGCGTTCGAGAGACCCATCTTCCCGAAGCGCTCGATGAGCCCCTTGGTCTTGTGGTCCTCGATCTTGATGTCGTCCACGACGATGATGGTCGAGGTCTTGGCCTTGGCCGAAAGGGCGTGGCGGAGCGCCAGGGCGCGGACCTTCTTGGGAAGGTCGTGGCCGTGGTCGCGCACGACCGGGCCAAACGCACGGCCACCGCCGCGGAACTGCGGAGCCGACGCTGCGCCGTGACGCGCGTTGCCGGTGCCCTTCTGCTTATAGAGCTTCTTGCGGGTACGGTTCACGTCCGAGCGGTTCTGCACGGCGTGGGTGCCGGCGCGACGCTTGGCGAGCTGGTAGCGCACCATGCGCTGAAGCAGGTCGGCGCGGGGCTCGAGGCCGAAGATGGCCTCGTTGAGCTCAACTGAGCCGGCGCCGGCGCCGTCGAGGGTGGTGATATCGAGCTTCATCACGCGTTCTCCTCGGCAGCGGGCGCCTCGGGGGCGGATTGCGCGGCCGCGGACGCGCCGTTCTCACGGAACTTGCCGGGCTGCGGAACTTCGGCCGGCAGCTTGCGCTTCACCGCGTCCCGGATCTGGATCCAGCCGCCGGCGACGCCGGGAACCGCACCCTCGACCAGGATCAGGCCGCGCTCGACGTCCGTGCGGACGACGCGCAGGTTCTGCGTGGTCACCCGGTCGACGCCCATGTGACCGGGCATCTTCTTGTTCTTGAAGGTCTTGCCCGGGTCCTGACGGCCGCCGGTCGAACCGATCGAACGGTGCGAGATCGACACGCCGTGGGTGGCGCGCAGACCGCCGAAGTTCCAGCGCTTGATGCCGCCAGCGAACCCCTTACCCGTGGTCGTGCCCGTCACGTCGACGAACTGGCCCGGGATGAAGTGGTCGGCGGTGATCTCGGCGCCCACCGGGATCAGCGCGTCCTCGGAAACGCGGAACTCGGCGATCTTCTGCTTCGGCTCGACCTTGGCGACCGCGAAGCGGCCACGCTCGGCGGCCGACACGTTCTTGACCTTCGCCTTGCCGACGCCGAGCTGGACGGCGACGTAGCCGTTCTTCTCGACGGTGCGGTGGGCGACCACCTGGCATTGTTCGATCTTGAGCACGGTGCAGGGAACGTGTTCCCCCGCTTCCGTGAAGATCCGGGTCATGCCGACCTTCTGTGCAATGACGCCTGAGCGCATAAGGTGTCTCCCTCGCGCGATGAAACGGTAAGCTCTAAACCCGGCGGGGCTTAGAGCTTGATCTCCACGTCCACGCCAGCGGCGAGGTCGAGCTTCATCAGCGCGTCCACGGTCTGGGGGGTCGGATCAACGATGTCGAGGACGCGCTTGTGGGTGCGCATCTCGAACTGCTCGCGCGACTTCTTGTCGATGTGCGGCGAGCGGTTGACCGTGAACTTCTCGATATGGGTCGGCAGCGGGATCGGGCCGCGGATGGTCGCGCCGGTCCGCTTGGCGGTGGAAACGATCTCGCGGGTGGACGCATCCAGGATGCGATGATCGAACGCCTTCAGGCGGATGCGGATATTTTGACCGTTCATGACCTAAACCTCGACGGAAACGTGTTGGGCGGGCGCGAGGGCCCTTCCCTCAATCGTCCCCTGACGGATGCTGTGTCCGGGGACCGGCCCTTCGTCCCGAGAGACGACGGGCCGGTCTGTCTGACGACTACGCGTTGATGGCGGCGACGACGCCGGCGCCGACGGTGCGTCCGCCTTCGCGGATGGCGAAGCGCAGCTTCTCCTCCATGGCCACCGGCACGATCAGCGTGACGTCCATGGTCACGTTGTCGCCCG
>NZ_VRUX01000429.1:0-3706 GCF_008039885.1 Methylobacterium sp. WL103 | reverse complement strand
TGATTACGAGGCGATCCGGGGACGCGGCGCCGTTGCGCGTCGCGCCGCGTCCCCGGATCGCCTCGTAATCATGGCCGAGCGCCGGCGCGTTGACGAAGCCGACCACCGGCTCGCCGGCCTTCAGCAGCGCCACCGCGATCGACCAGTCCCTGTGGCCGGACAGGAAGGCGCGGGTGCCGTCGATCGGGTCGACGATCCAGACGAGGTCGTGCCCGATCCGCTCGGCGTCGTCGGCCGTCTCCTCGGACAGCCACGCCGCCTCCGGCACGATCTGGCTCAGCCGGATCTTCAGGAAGGTGTCGACGGCGACGTCCGCCTCCGTCACCGGCGAGCCGCCGGCCTTCGACCAGATCTTCGCCGAGGTGTGGCCGCCTTCCTTGAAGAACGGCAGGGCGAGGGAGGCCGCCTCGCGAAGGGCCTCGCGCAGGTCCGGCATCAGGGCGTGCACGAAGTCCGCGGAGATCGGGTCGGTCATGGCGGTCCGTGTCGGGCGATGGGGCAAGGGGTCGGCATCGCGGCTCGCACCGCTCCGCGCGCCGGCGCGACGTGCGGGTCGTTGCCGGGCGCGACGGGGGAGCGACGCGCCGGAGCGCGACGGCACCGTTGTAGGGTCTGCTCGAAAGCGCCACAAGGATGCCGAGGCCGCAGGGCGATAACGGAAAAACTCACCGATCGCGGCAAGGAACCATTGAGCATTCCCGACGGGAAGGCGATGTCCACGATCGCTTAACGCTCACTCTTAAGGCACCGTGGGGAGGTTAGACGCCAATCTTCTTGGCAGAACGGACGACCCCAGCAGGTCGCCACTTGCAAATGGACGGCGGACCGATGAACACCTTCGAAACCATGGACCGGACCGCGACCGATCATCTTGCCGAGACCGTCCGCTCCGATCGGGACGGCGCCGCGCCCGCCGGCTTCGCCTTCGCCGCCTCGGCGCTTCCGGTGTTCGGCGCCACCGGGATCAAGCCCACGGGCATCGCGCTCTCCTTCGCCGCCGACGAGGCGGAGAGCTGCGGCGAGGACCGGTTCGCGCTGTGTCTCGTCGACGCCGCCGGCGCCGTCCTGGCCAGCCTCGGCCCGTTCTGCGAGGACGAGGTCGTCGCGATCTGGCGCGACCTCGCCGCCCGCACCGGCCTGCCGCGGATGATCGTGCGTGAGGACGGCGTGCTCGCCGTGGTCGCCGCCCAGGTCGGCCGCCTGATGCTCGGCAAGACCCGCATCCGCCGCCGCCACGGCTCGCTCGGCGATCGCCGCCCGCGCTTCCTCGTGCGCCGCAAGACCGGCCGCCTCCCGATCCGCCCGCAGATCCACCGCGGCGAGAACGAGATCATCGCCCGCTCGTAAGCGACGCCCCCCGGGCGCCTCGCCCGAGAGCCGGCCATCATCCGCCGCACACGAGGATCGCCTAGCCCGGCCAGCCCTGGTTGATCGTGTCGGCGGCAAGCCCCGCGAACAGGATCAGGCCAGCCCCGCGGTTCGAGCGGAACAAGGCCAGCGCCTCGCGCCCGTCGCGCGCCTTGAGGCGCAGGACCTGGCGGCCGAGATGGCCCGCGAAGGCGGCGACGCCGAGACATCCCAGCAGCCCGGCGCCGGCCCCGTAGGCGGCCAAGCCGATCAGCAGCACCGCCGCGCCGTAGCAGGCGCCGACCGCCAGCCGAAGCCGCGCGCCGAAGAACCGCGCCGACGAGCGGATGCCGGCGATCTCGTCGTCCTCGATGTCCTGTACCGCATAGATCGTGTCGTAGCCGACCACCCAGGCGATGGTGCCGGCGTAGAGCAGCAGCGCCGGCACGCCGACCTGGTCGAGCAGCGCCGCCCAGCCCATCAGCGCGCCCCAGGAGAAGGCGAGGCCGAGGACGAGCTGCGGCATCGACATCACCCGCTTCATGAACGGGTAGATCGCCACCGGCAGCAGCGAGCACAGCCCGACGCCGATCGCGAAGGCGTCGAACTGGATCAGCACCAGGAAGCCGACCAGCGCCTGGACGGCGAGGAAGGCGGCCGCGGCCCGCGTGCTCACCTGGCCCGAGGGCAGGGGGCGGGAGCGCGTGCGCTCGACCTGGGCGTCGAGGTCGCGGTCGGCGATGTCGTTGTAGGTCGAGCCGGCCCCCCGCATCGCCACCGCGCCCACGAGGAACAGCAGCAGGTGGCGCGGGTCGGGCCAGGGCAGGCCGGCATGGGTGGCGGCCAACGCCGTCGACCACCAGCACGGCAGCAGCAGCAGCCACCAGCCGATCGGCCGGTCGATCCGCGCGAGCCGGAGGAAGGGCCGCGCGGCCCGCGGCGCGAGCCGGTCGACCCAGTGGCCGGTGACGGCGTCGGCGACGGGCGGTTCCACGGCCTTCGCGGCGTTCACGCCGAGGCCTGCGATCGGGTTCGCGTGGGGCGGAGGCTGCGTCGCATCCGCCTCAGAGCGCGCCCTGCGGCATCTTGAACTGGCCGGTCAGGCCGGGGCCGCCGAGCAGGCCGCCACCGCCGCCACCGTTCTGGGCCTGGGCGCGGGCCTGCGCCTCCATCTTTGTGGCTTGAGCCGCCATGCCGCAGATCTTGGTGCGGATGCCGACGACCTTGGTGTGGTCCGCCTTGAAGCCTTCCGCGAACGAATCGGGAATCGAGCACCACTCCTTGTTGGCGGCGATCCACTTCATGCCCTCGACGCCGTTGGCCTGCAGCTTGCCGAACAGGGCGCAGGCCTCCTGGGGGGTCATCTTCTTCTTCGCCGTGGAGGCGGAGTTCGCCCGGGAGACGAGGTCCTTGCGGGTCTGGAGCGTCGTCTGGATCGTGCCGCACTCGGCGCCCTGGGCGAAGGCGGCGGTGCTGGCGGCGAAGCTACCGACCACCAGGGCGGCGGCCAGTCCGTAGGTCTTGATGCGCATGGTCTCGACTCCCTGGAGATCCGCCCCGGTCGCGGGTGAAGCGCCGTCGGCGTGGCACGCAGCGTCGACGGATGTCGTCTTGATCCGGATGGCGGCCGCGCTGCGGTACGGACGGCCCGGACTGATCCGGGCTCCGCTTCGCCATAGGAATGTGGCGTCAATCGAGCCGCAAACGGGCCGGCGCCGACATGGCTGGGCAACGTTTCGAAAACCCGGGCTCGTGGTGTTTCGGCAACATCGTCGATCCTGTCCAGGCGTTGACAGCCGCGCATGCGCACGCGACGGAGCCCGGATGGCCGCCTACGACTTCACCGCGCCCCGTCTCCACGTGGCGCACGACCTCTTCGCGGGCGCGAACCTCCCCCTCGACCGGGCGCAGGCGAACTACCTGCTGAACGTCCTGCGCCGCCAGCCGGACGACCCGGTGCTGCTGTTCAACGGACGGCACGGCGAGTGGCGGGCGAGCCTGGTTCCGTCGGGCCGCAAGAGCGCGCACCTCACCGTCGTGGACCAGGCACGCACGCAGACCGTCGCGCCCGACCTGCACTACCTGTTCGCGCCCCTGAAGAGCGCGCGGCTCGACTACCTCGCCCAGAAGGCGGTGGAGATGGGGGCGGGCACGATCCGCCCGGTCCTGACCCGCTACACCCAGGGCGAACGCCTCAACACCGATCGCCTGCACGCCAACATAATCGAGGCGGCGGAGCAGTGCGGCATCCTCGCCGTGCCGACCCTGATGGAGGCCGCGCGCCTGCCCGCGGCGCTCGCCGACCTCGGCCCGGAGCGGCTGCTGGCGTTCTGCGACGAGGACGCACCCATCGCCGACC
>NZ_VRUX01000428.1:0-3706 GCF_008039885.1 Methylobacterium sp. WL103 | reverse complement strand
GCCTCGGCGCGGCTCCGGGCTTGGGCGCCCATTCGGGGTCCGAGCGCGGGCCGCCGGGGGTGTCGGTGGCGGCGGTGATCTGACCGGGGACCACGTCGCCCACCCGCGTCCAGGTCTGGGTCTGGCACAGAACCGAGAGCAGGCAGCCCTTCACCGACAGCTCGGCCGGCGTCTCGCTCCAGATCGTCACGTCGTAGGACTTGCCGTTGTCGCCGTTGTAGATCTTGCCGGCGAAGCGCCCGTCGTCGTTCTTCTTCAGCCCGAGGATCATCTGGTGGCCGAGGAGCGGCCGCGCCTGGCGCTTCGGGTCGGGGTTGTAGCGGTCGATCTTCGGCTTGCCGTCCTCGCCCAGCGGCTTCGAACCCCAGACGACGTAGCCGCAGAGGTTGGCGCCGCCCGGCCCGCAATGCTCGGTCCGCACGCGGGCACGCCCGTCCTCGGTGAACCAGGTGCCGGTGGGATCCGCCGCGGCGGCCGGGTTCGCGCCGAGGGTGGCGGCGGCGAGGCCGAGGAGGGCGAGGGTCGAGACGCGGGCGGAACGGACTGGCATTCGGTTTCCTCAAGGCGAAGGGGACGGATGGGCCTGCCCGGCCTCGTCGCGGGCGCCGACGAAGCGGCCGAACACCCGTCCGAGGACCCGGCTCAGGCCCTCCATCAGCAGGAACAAAGCCGGTACGAAGACCAGCGAGAGCAGGGTCGAGACGATCAGCCCGGCGATCACCGCGACCGCCATCGGCGCGCGGAACTCGCCGCCGACGCCGAGCGCCATGGCGGAGGGCACCATGCCCGCGGCCATGGCGATCGTGGTCATCACGATCGGGCGAGCGCGCTTGCGGCCGGCCTCGACGATGGCGGTGACGGCGTCGACCCCGCGACCCATCTCCTCGACGGCGAAGTCGACGAGCATGATCGCGTTCTTGGTCACCAGCCCCATCAGCATCAGGATGCCGATCACCACCGGCATCGAGATCGGCATGTTCATCACCAAGAGCCCCAGGATCGCGCCGCCGATCGAGAGCGGCAGCGAGAACAGGATCGTCAGCGGCTGCAGGAACGAGCCGAACAGCAGCACGAGCACGGCGTAGACCATCATGATCCCGGCGCCCATGGCCAGGAGGAAGCCGGAGAACACCTCGCCCATGATCTCGGCGTCGCCGGTCTGGCGGATGGTGACGCCCGGCGGCAGGGACTTCGCCGTCGGCGTCTCCAGCGCCTGGGCGATGAGGGAGCCGAGCGCGTCCGAGCCCTCCATGTTGGCCTCCACCGCGACGCGCACGACGCGGTCGTAGCGGTCGATCGCGCCCGGGCCCTGGTCGAGCTCGATGTCGGCCACCGCCGCCAGCGGCACCGCGGTGCCGTTCTTGGCCGGCACCTTCAGGTTCTCCAGCCGCGAGACCGCGCCGCGGGCGCTGTCGGGCAGCTGCACCCGGATCGGGACCTGGCGGTCGGCGGCGTTGAACTTGGCGAGGTTCAGGCCGATGTCGCCGATCGTGCCGACGCGGACCGTCTCGGCGATGGCGTCGGTGGAGACGCCGAGGTCGGCCGCCACCCCGGGCTTCGGCCGGATGCGGACCTCGGTGCGGTTCAAGGGCGCCGTGGACATCACCGCGACGAGGTGCGGAATCGCGGCCATGTCGCGCTGGAGTTTTGCTGCGACCTCGGCCACCACGGCGGCGTCCGGGCCGCCGACCACGAGGGCGAGGTCGCGCTGGCCGGAATCGCGCAGCGACCAGGAGCGGATGTCGGGCTCCTGAGCGATGAGCCCGGCGATCTCGGTCTCCAGCGCGGCCTGGGACTTGGCGCGGGCGTTCTTCGGCGTCAGGTTGACGGTGAGCGTCGCCAGCCGCGTCTCCTTCTTGCCGCCGACCTGCCGGCCGCCGTCGACGAAGACCGACACCACCTCCGGCAGGGCGCGGATGCGGGCGACCACCCGGTCCGACACGGCGACGGTGTCGGCGAGCCGCGCGCCGGGCGCCAGCTCGAGCATGAACAGGGTGCGGGCGTTGTCCTGCTTCGGCACGAAGCCCGAGGGCAGGAGGCCGGTGGAGGCCAGCGAGCCGGCAAACAACGCCAGCCCGACCATGAGGGTGATCACCCGGTGGCGCACCGACCAGCCGACGAGGCGGCCGTAGGCGCGCATCACCGGCCCCTCGCGCGCCTCCACGTGGGCGTGGTCGCGCAGGAAGTAGGCGGCGAGCATCGGCGTGATCAGACGCGCCACGAGCAGCGACATGAACACCGAGACCGCGATGGTCAGCCCGAACTGGATGAAGTAGCGCCCGGCGATTCCCGGCATGAACGACACCGGCGCGAACACCGCGATCAGGGTCGCGGTGATGGCGATGACGGCAAGGCCGATCTCGTCGGCGCCCTCGATCGCCGCGCGGTAGGGCGACTTCCCCATCCGCATGTGGCGGACGATGTTCTCGATCTCGACGATGGCGTCGTCGACCAGGATGCCGGTGACCAGCGTGATCGCGAGCAGGCTGATGCCGTTCAAGGTGAAGCCGAGCGCGTCCATCGCCCAGAAGGTCGGGAACACCGAGAGCGGCAGCGCCAGGGCCGCGATCAGCGTCGCGCGCCAGTCGCGCAGGAACATGAACACCACCAGCACGGCAAGCGCCGCCCCCTCGATCAGGGTGTGCATCGCCGAATCGTAGGAGCCGATCGTGGCCGAGACGGACGAGTCGATCTTCTCGAACCGGACGTCGGGATAGCCGGTCTCGAATTCCGCGATCTTGCGCTCGACGCCTGCGGCGACCTCGGCGTCGCTCGCGCCCGAGCCGCGGGAGACCGCGAAGGCCACAACCGGGCGCCCGTCGAAGCGGGCGAAGGTGCGCGGCTCCTCGATCGCGTCGCGCACGGCGGCCAAGTCGTCGAGCCGCACCTTGCGGTTGCCGGTGACGACGATCGACGTGGCGCCGAGGGTGTCGAGGGTGGCCGACGCCGCCAGCGTGCGGATCGACTGCTCCTGCCCGCCGACCTCGCCGCGCCCGCCCGCCATGTCGGCCGAGGTCAGGCGCAATTGCCGGTTCACGTCGGCCGCGGTGATGCCGAGCGCCAGCAGCCGGTCGGGCTTCAGCGTCACGCGGACCTCGCGGGCGACGCCGCCGAGGCGTTCGACGCCGCCGACGCCGCGGACGCCCTGGATCGACCGGGCGACCACGTCGTCCACGAACCACGACAGGTCCTCGGGCGTCATCGCCGGCGCCGAGGCGCCGTAGACCATGATCGGCAAACCGGCGATCTCGACGCGGTTGATGATCGGCTCATCGATGGTCCGCGGCAGGTTGAGGCGGACCTTCGAGACCGCATCCTTGACGTCGTTGACCGCGCGGTCGGTGTTCACCTCGAGCCGGAACTCGATGGTGGTGACCGACGAGCCCTCGGTGATGGTCGAGAGGATGTGCTTGACGCCCTTCACGCCGGCCACCGAATCCTCGACCCACTTCGTGACCTGGGTCTGAAGCTCGGACGGGGCGGCGCCCGACTGGGTGATCGTCACCGAGACGATCGGGATGTCGATGTTCGGGAAGCGCGTGATCGGCAGCGAGCGGAAGCTGACGAAGCCGAGCAGCATCAGCACGAGGAACAGCACGATCGACGGCAGCGGCCTGCGGATCGACCAGGCGGAGATGTTGAGGCGCATGGGGCGGCCCTACCGCGCCGTCGCGTCGGCGAGCGGCGTCACGGCCTCGGGCGGCAC
>NZ_VRUX01000427.1:0-3720 GCF_008039885.1 Methylobacterium sp. WL103 | reverse complement strand
GATCAGAACGTCCGCCTGACGTAGCTTCGCGACGATCTCCTCGGGCTTCGGGTGCTTTGCCATCTCGTCCGTCCTCCAGGCTCAAAAGCCATACCAAAGGGCGGACCACTTCAATGGGGGCTGACCAGCCGCTCTCCGTCGAGCCAGAAGCGAATGGCCCAAACCTGCTGTGGTTTGAGAGGGCGTTTGGCGCCCAGCTTCCGTCCTGCATTCCACGGTCGGCGATTCTTGAAGGCTGGGTCGTACTCTGAATGTCCCATTTCTCATCTCCCAACCGGCAGATGCCGGCCGGGAGAGAAAGGGCGCTGCGAACGTGGCCAGCGCAGTATTGGCTCGACGTTTTAAATGTGCGTCTCGGAGCTGCCAGGTTGAGAAGCCGCCCCACCGCGTCCGACCCAACCTGGCCATCCATCGCGCCCTTCGAATTATCCAAAAGAAGACGTTCGATGCACAGGCGAAAGCAAGGTCTCGAAACCGCTCAAAGGACCTCCACGAGCAGCTTCAGGCACGCAGTGCCCCTGGTGTTAGGCCGTCCTCCCGACGCATCACGGATGTCAGGTGACTCTGGCTAGAGAACCCGCATGTCAAAGCGATCTCTGCCAGAGTCATGGGTCCACCGAGGATGAGTGTACGCGCATGATCGAGACGCATGCGGGTAAGGTACTGATGAGGGCTCGTGCCAGTGCGCTGCCGGAAGGTGCGGAGCAATTGGCTGGACGAAAGACCGACAACGCTAGCGATGTCGTCAAGCTTCACGGTACCGGCAAAATTCGCAGACATGTAATCCCGCAGCCGCCTGAACTGTCGGTCGGACAAACCGGCACCGACCTGTTTTACGCTGCGGGCGCCATATTGCTTGAGCAAGTGGAACCCCAAAAGGTTCAACAGCGAGTCCAATTGCAGGTCTGGCATGCCCGTATCGGCGTCGCATCGGAGCTCGTCACGGAGCATTTCGCCTAGAATGGCCACACGGCGATCCAGGACCGGTAATGCGTCTGACATGACGGTTGCTGATGGCAAGTCGAAGCTGTCTTGCGCCACCTTATCGAGCCAGCGTTCCGACAGGGCGAAAGCCGCGACCTCCTTGTGCTCGTGCCATCGCGCCCAGTAATCCGCACCAGCAGGCACGATCTCGCACATCCCGCTGGTGGCGGACGCAGTGCGTATCCTCGTCCCACCTAACCGCGTCTCGCGATTTGCGAATGGCGCGAACGAGAACAATACCAAATGATGGGGAATGGTTTGGCTGATCTCCCCGGCATCTCGCTTATTCCACGCCGCCGTGCCGAAATCCGTTCGGACGAGCCGCCCCCAGTTCGGCACGGGATCTTCGGCGGTGGCGACGTCGGGAAAGCCAGGCTGGTCGAGTTGATCCATGATCGCTTTCCGTCCGGAATGCGCGGCTTCTACTACGAACGCGCAATTTCTGAAAGCCAAGCTTGGGAGCTTCGGCTAGTTTTCTTCTGCTCAACAAAGAGGGAAGACTATGACAAATACAAATTCAGGCGGGGATCTCAGTGGTAAGATCGGATTAGTTACTGGCGCAACGCGTAACCAAGGCAGGGCCTATGCTGTGATGCTAGCGCAGAATGGCTGTCGCGGCGTGGCGGTTCACTATCATGGCGAGCGTTCGCGCGGCGAGGCTGAGGAGACCGCCGCCGAGATCGAGCACCTTGGCAGCACCCCTCTCCTGGTCAGTGCGAACCTTGCTCGGGTCAGCGAAGTGACAGAACTCTTCGATGCTATCGACCGTCAGTTCGGACAACTGGACATTGTGGTGAACACCGTCGGCAAGGTGGTGAAAAAGCCCTTCGTGGAGATCACTGAGGACGATTTCGACCAAAGCTTCGCGGTCAATACCAAGGCTGCCTTCTTCTGCATGCAGGAGGCCGCGAAACGCATCTCGGATCACGGTCGGATCATTAACATAGGGACGACGCTACAGGCCGCCACCACCGGACTGTACTCGATCTACGCAGGGTCGAAGGCGCCCCTCGAACATTTCACCCGTGCCCTGGCCAAGGAAATCGGCGCTCGGGGTGTCACGGTCAATACAGTCGCGCCGGGTCCCTTGAACACGTCCTTTTTCTACCCGGCCGAAACCGAGCATTCCACTGAATTCCTTAAGGGTATGAGCGTCCAGAATCGCCTGGGCGAGATCGATGAGATCACGCCCCTCATCGCTTTCTTGGCCGGTCCGAGCAGCGGTTGGGTTACGGCACAGACCCTGTTCATCAACGGCGGATTCATCGCACGCTGAGACCGGCGGCGGGTATTCTGAACCCCTGCAAGAGACATATGGATGTCATGTAGCTGTCGCCCCGCTGCAGCGGAGCGGCAACCAAAGCCTCATGACCCATCGAGATGTCCGTCATTCCGTCCCCATTCAGATCGACGGTACGAGAAAATTGTAAAGCTTGCTCGGGGAGCGTCTGTGGATTAAGAAATCCCAAAATAATCGCGAATTTACCTTTTCTGTAATTTGGGTTGTGATCGATCCAGAGGGAGCATCTGCTGTGCAGTCTGAAGTTTCCTCCCCGATGAGATTCGCAGGTGTGCAGGGAAGGGTATTCGAATTTATTCGAGGTTCCGCCTCGTTGAGTTACGTTCTTATATCCGCAATCGTTATATTTCTACTCGACACATGGAGTCCATTACATTTCGCCGTTGCTGTTCTATATAGCGTCGTCGTGGTTCTGGCGACCCTTTGGTTTAAGCGCCTTGGTACGATCAGAACTGCGGCGTTCTGTGCGTTTCTAACGGGCCTGAGCTACATCATCACTCACGGAGCAGATCTGGATAGTGCTGCCTCGGCCCGGACATTGATCAGCCTCGCCGCCATTGCGATCACGACGAAACTGGCTCTGCTAAACATCGCCACTCGTGAGCGGCTAATCATGGTCGGTAAGGAAAAAGACAACTTAGCTCGATTTTTTCCGCCTGCCATCGTCGAGCAAATCGCTACGAACGACATCGCGCTATCGACGACACGCTACGAGCCTGCCGCGGTTCTGTTCGTCGATATGATCGGGTTCACGAAATTCTGCAGCGTTCTGCAGCCGCAGGACGTGATCGCCATGCTTCGTGAATTACTATGCACCTTGAGCGCCAGTGTGTTCGAGCACCAGGGCACCGTGGACAAGTTCACGGGCGACGGTTTGATCGCGGTATTTGGCCTGCCCGTAGTGAACGACCTGAGTGCCACGAACGCCGTACGATGTGCGCTGACCATGCAGGCGAGGCTCCAGGCATGGAACGATGAACGTGCGGCGTCGGGACTGGAAGCGGTCGCCGTTGCCATCGGCATCCATTACGGCGCTGTCGTGCTCGGCGATGTCGGATGCGAGAGCCGGCTCGAATTGACGGTCCTGGGCGATACCGTGAATGTTGCGAGCCGCGTCGAGCATCACTGCCGTGAAGCTAAGGCCTCGATCCTGATCACGGACGCTGTTGTCAGGCGCATGCAGAGCGAGGGAAGTGAGGGGGCGGTAAGAAGGTTCACCGACCGAGGGTTTCACACGATCCGGGGACATTCGGATGCCATACGACTATTCGCAATTCCGAGAGATGCAGCACTAAACGTCAATCAGCTTCTAGGGCGTGTCATCGCTTGAGCCAATCGAGGGCGGCTGCGAGGGAGAGGACGCCCATGAAGCTGACGGCAGTCTTCTCGTAGCGGGTGGCGATGGCGCGCCACTCTTTGAGCCTGGCCCAGAGGCG
>NZ_VRUX01000426.1:0-3730 GCF_008039885.1 Methylobacterium sp. WL103 | reverse complement strand
GGCGCTGGAGGCCGCGTGCAGGGCGTGGGCGACCTGCGGCAGGCCGTAGGTCTCGAGCCCGTGGACCAGGATGCCGCCGCCGACCCAGATCATCGCCGCGGTGCCGACGATCGCCAGCAGCGCGAGGAAGGGCGGCATTCCCTTGACGATGCCCCGCCCGAGGGCGCGGACGAAACTTCCGAACGCGGATCTCGACGTGCTCGCGGCCATCGCCATGCCGGCGTCGTCCGCCTTCACGATCAGCGCCACCGCGCCGTAGACGAAGGCGGTGATGCCGACGGCCACCAAAGCGAGCACGGCAGCCTTGGTGACGACGCCGCCCTCGGGGAGCGCGGCCAGCGTGATCGCCATGATCTCGGCCGACAGGATGAAGTCGGTCTTGATCGCGCTCGAGACCTTGCGGTCCTCCATCGCCCGGCCGTCGCCGCCGGCGTCGGGCTGGGCGTCGTGCGCGTGGCCGGCATGGGGGACCAGCGCCTCGTAGACCTTCTCGGTTCCCTCGTAGCAGAGGTAGGCGCCGCCGAGCATGAGCAGCGGGGTGATCGTCCAGGGCGCGAAGGCGCCGAGCGCCAGGGCGGCCGGCGTCAGGAACAGCAGCTTGTTGCGCAGCGAGCCGACCGCGATCTTGGCGACGATCGGCAACTCGCGCTCGGCGGCGAAGCCGACGACGTAGCGCGGCGTCACCGCCGCGTCGTCGATCACCACGCCGGCGGCCTTCACCCCGGCCTTAGCCGCCTGGCCGGCGACGTCGTCGAGGGAGGCCGCGGCCACCTTGGCGATCCCGGCGACATCGTCGAGGAGGGCGATCAGACCGATGCTCACGTGAAGGCGTCCTCCGAAAGGTCGAGCCTTCTGTGCAGAGGACGTTCACGAAGTCGATAGCGGATCGTCACCGACCGCGGCGTCAGCACCGGAAGAGAAGAGCGTCAGTTCGTCGGCTCGCCGGCCGAGACCTTCGCGGTCCAGTCGTCGAAGGCGATCACCGGCTGGCGCTGCTCGCCGAGGCGATCGATGCGCACCACCATCTCGTCCCCGGCCTTGAGGTAGCGCGGCGGCTTCATGCCGAGTCCGACGCCCGGCGGGGTGCCGGTCGTGATCACGTCGCCGGGCTCCAGCATCATGAAGTGCGAGACGTAGGCGACGAGCTGCGGCACATCGAAGATCATCGTCGCGGTGGAGCCGGTCTGCATGCGCTGCCCGCTCACGTCGAGGCTCATCGCGAGACTGCCGAGGTCGGGCACCTCGTCGAGCGTCACCAGCCACGGCCCGAGCGGCCCGAAGGTCGGGCAGCCCTTGCCCTTCGTCCAGGTCGGGCCGCGCTCCATCTGCCATTCGCGTTCGGAGACGTCGTTGCAGATGCAGACGCCGGCCACGTAGTTCAGCGCCTCGTTGGCGTGGACGTAGGAGGCGCGGGAGCCGATCACGACGGCGAGCTCGACCTCCCAATCGGTCTTGGCCGAGCCCTTGGGGATGATCACGGTGTCGTTGGCGCCGACGATGCAGGACGGCGCCTTGTTGAACACGATCGGCTCGGACGGGATCGGCGAGCCGGTCTCGGCGGCGTGGTCGGCGAAGTTGAGGCCGATCGCCACGAAGTTGCGGGTGCCGCCGACGCAGGGGCCGAGCCGGGTGGATTCCGGCAGCAGGGGCAGCGTCTCAGGGTCGATCAGGCGGAGCCGGTCGAGGGATTCGGGCGAGAGGCCCGGCCCGGCGATGTCGCGCAGGACGCCGGATAGGTCGCGCAGTCCGCCGCCGCCGTCGATCAGACCCGGCTTCTCGTCGCCGGTCGCACCGTGCCGAACCAGTTTCATCGTCCGTCCACTCCCTGCGTTCCGCAACCTCGTGCGCAGGAAGGTGGGTGTCGTGGCAGCCGGGTCAAGCGTGACGAGGCCGGCGCCCCCGTCGTCGGCGATGGCGCCCTGGAATATCCGGCGGGAGCCATCCGGGACAAAGGGTGCACCGGAGGCGGGTGCCGGCATGTGGCAGAAAGCGCACATGGCTCGCCCAAAGACGCCCGGCGGCGCAAAGGGTAAATAGTCCTGTACGCTACCGCAGATCGTTTACATATGAACGAAGATTGGTGGATACCTTCGTTTCAACCGATCTACAAATCTAAGAATATTAAAACTAGTATTTTTATCAATTTATACTGATAAAATTTAGCGACTGTCGGGCGTTGTGTCTCCTGCCGAATATTGGCACAGATTTAACCGAGGCGACGGCCCGAATGGGCGGCACCGAACGAGTGCACCGCCGGATCGTATGGGGAGACGACCATGGCAAAGACATTGCGCGCATTCGCGACGGCCGGCGTTTCGGCGGCCGCGTTGATGATCGGCACGGCGGGCGCCCAGGCCGGCGCCTTCGGATTGCGCGAGCAGAGCGCCATCGCGGTCGGCATGGCCGATGCCGGCGCGGCCTCCGGCGGCGGCGGCGTGTCCTCGATGTTCTGGAACCCCGCCGTGGTGACGATGCGTCCCGGCTGGGTCACCGAGCAGAACCTCACGTATGTCGGCCTGTCCGGTAAGATCACGCCGACGACCCCGACCAATCCGGGCTTCATCGGCCTCGGCGGATCGGGCGAGATCGGGCAGGGCGCCGTGCTGCCCTCGAGCGCCACCGCCTACCAGCTCAACGACCGCCTCTGGATCGGCATCCAGACCGGCGCGCCGTTCGGCCTCGTGACGAAGCCGCAGCAGACCTGGGCCGGCGAGGTCTACGGCCGCTCCAACCGGATCTTCTCGCTCGCCTTCAACCCGGTCGTCGGCTTCAAGGTCAACGATTGGCTGTCGGTCGCCGCCGGCCCGAACATCGAGTATTTCCGCCTGACCCTGCGGCAGGCGCTGCCGATCCCGGGCCTGTCCCCGACGGCGTATCCGAGCAGCTTCCTCAAGGGCGATTCCTGGGGCGTGGGCTTCACCGCCGGCGTGCTGGTGACGCCCTGGGCCGGCACCGCCATCGGCGTGGGCTATCGCTCCTCGGTGCATCACGACATCGAAGGGTCCATCGGCGTGCCGCTGGTGGCGCTGGCGCCGCTCGCCGGCCAGGTCCGCTCGAACCTCAACACCCCCGAAAAACTCAGCGTCGGCCTGACGCAGTCGCTGGCTCCGAACTTCCGGATGAACCTCGGCTTCGAGTGGGACAACTGGTCGAGGCTCGGCACCGTCGGCATCGTGTCCGAGGCCCGCAACGTGCCGGTCAGCTTCCTGCCGCTCAACTACAAGGACGGCTACACCTATTCGATCGGCGGCGAATACGACTGGTCGCCGGCCCTGACCGTGCGCGCGGGCGTCTCCTACGAGCAGTCGCCGATCGACTTCTCGAACCGTTCGGTGCGGCTGCCCGACGGGGACCGCGTCAACCTCGCCGTCGGCGGCAGCTACCGCTGGAGCGACAAGCTCCTGCTGACGCTGGCCTACTCGCACCTGTTCGTGGAGCGCAGCCGAATCCTCGCCGGACCGGGCCGCGACTACAACACCGGCAACATCGTCTTCGCCGGTCTCGTAGACGGCAGCGCGGACATCGTCTCAGTGGGCTTCCGCTACACCTTCGACGCCCCGGCGGCCCCCGCGCCCGTCCCGCTCGTCCGCAAGTACTGAGGCCCGAACGACCGGTCCGGGGCGGAGCCGTCCCGGACCTACGCAGGAACCGGCCAAGGCGGCGATTAGGCCGTCGTCAGGCTTTCATGCGCACGTAGGTGCCGGGCGCCGGCGCCAGCGAGGGCAGGGCG
>NZ_VRUX01000425.1:0-3736 GCF_008039885.1 Methylobacterium sp. WL103 | reverse complement strand
GGCGGTCTCGCCGGGCTTGCCAGCTTCGGCCTTGTCGGCGGTGGCCGTGTCGGCGCCCGGCTTGTCCGTACCGGGTTTGGCCGGGGCGCTCGGCAGGTCGCGCATTTGCGCACGGACGATCGTTCCGGCCAAGCCCTTGAGCTGACCCTCGAACGCCTCGTGGCTCGGCGCCGACATCACGGCGATGGCGATGAAGGCGAGCGCCGCCGTCGCCCCGGTCCAGCCGAGCAGGCGCCCGGTCGGATACCATTCGAGGGTGCCGTCGGCGTTCGGTCGGCCGAGCAGGGCGAGGTAGGCCAGCCACCAGGCCGGCACCGCGAGGTAGGCCGCAAAGCCCAGGCCGAGATAAGGGGAGACGACGAGCGCCAGCGCGAGGCTGCCGGAGGCGGCCGCCGCGAGCGCGGCGCGCGAATTCCAGCCGAGACCCACGATGAGGATCGGCAGGGGCGCCAGGAGGTAGAGGACGATCGCGAGCGGGGTGGCCTTCAGCAGCATTCCGAACAGGAGTGCCGAGACGAGGCCCGCGCCGATACCGATGCCGAGGTTCTGAACCATGAAATCCGCTGTCCCGCCGCCGCGCTCGAAATGCGGGCGGGGTTAGAGGCAGGAAGCGCCCCAACGATCGGGCGGCGGGGATGTCCGCCGCCCGGGAATCGAGGCCGCCGGCTCCGAAGACCGGACCGGCGACCTCCGCGAAAAGCCTACTTGATGACGTAGGGGAGCAGGCCGAGGAAGCGCGAGCGCTTGATCGCCTGGGCGAGCTCGCGCTGCTTCTTGGCCGAGACCGCGGTGATGCGGGACGGGACGATCTTGCCGCGCTCCGAGACGTAACGCGACAGCAGCTTCACGTCCTTGTAGTCGATCTTCGGCGCGTTGGCGCCGGAGAAGGGGCAGGTCTTGCGACGACGGAAGAACGGACGACGGCCACCGCCGCCGGCGGCTCCACCAGCACTTGCACCGAATGCCATGGCTTAGTTCTCCCCGCCGAAGTTGCGCTCGGGCCGGTCGCCGCGATCGCCGCGATCCCCACGGTCGCGGTCGCCGCCGAAGCCGCCGCCGCCACCACCGAAGCCCTCGTCGTCGCGACGACGGCCGCGCTCACGATCCTTGCGGTCGTCGCGGTCGCGCTTCTGCATCATCGCGGACGGCTCGTGCTCGAGCTCTTCCACGCGGATGGTCATGAAGCGGAGCACGTCTTCCGAGATCTGCATCTGGCGCTCCATCTCGGCCATGGCGGCCGGGGGGGCGTCGATGTTGAGCAAGGTGAAGTGCGCCTTGCGGTTCTTCTTGATCCGGTAGGCGAGGGACTTGACGCCCCACATCTCGATCTTCTCGAAACGTCCGCCGTTCTGTTCGATGACGCCCTTGTAGGTCTCGATCATCGTCTCGACCTGCTGGGACGTCACGTCCTGGCGTGCCAGGAATACGTGCTCGTAGAGAGGCATTACGGGCCCTTCAGCTTGAATGAGGCCCGGACATGCAGATGCACGATGAGTTCCGGGCCGGTTCGGTTCGCGAGATCGCCCGGCGCCAAGCCCTCCGAGCCGTTTAAGGGGCCCGAGCGGTTGATCGAAGGCGGAGACACGGGACGACGGCTCGTTCGGATGTCGCCCGAGGCGACGCGAAGAAAGCCTGTGCCGCGAACGGCACCGTCCGTTCAGCCCCCAGCCGGAGCGAACGCGAAGGGGGCCGATAGTCGGTTTCGCCGAAAATCGCAAGGCCCGCCCGCAAGGCCGGATCGAGAAGGCGCACCCGCCGGGTCGCACGGATGCCTGCCCGGTAGCGATCGCGCCGCGCGAAGCGCTTCGGCACGGCGACAGTGATTTATCAGTCGCAAAAATCGAAATGGTGACAGACCGTTAGGCCCGGTTCCCTGTGGCCGGGCATCGCCGCGAAAAAATTCTTCCGAACTATCGGTGTCGCGCAACGTTCCTGATCCACATCGATCAAATAAAGGATACATCTGATGCGTAAGACCCTCATCTCCGCCACGGCTCTCGTGCTCGCGCTGTCGGGCGCAGCGTTCGCGCAGTCCGCCACCGGCAACATGAACAACCCCGGCAGCGTGAAGAGCAACTCCGAGAAGGCGATGGAGAAGGGCGGCACCGTGCGCGGCGACATGCCGGCCACCACCGGCACCGCTCCGGGCGCCGCCACCACGATGCCGGCCGCCCGCGAGGACGGCACCCGCACGGTTCCGGGCAACGCCGGCGCCAACCCGGTTCGCTAAGCTCTGCATACCGCCGAGTCTTTCGGCATCTTCGGAAAGGCCGGGCGTATCGCGCCCGGCCTTTTCGCGTTCGAGGGCGCCTTCGAGGGAGGGCGCGACGATCCGCCGGCGGGCGCATCCGCCTTCGAAGCCCCGGCGATGCGGCGGATTTTCCGCTCCGGCGAGGCGCCACGGCGGCGCGATCTGGGCTATGGACGACGCGTCCAACCCGAAGCCCTCTGATAAAGGTCGGCGCATGTCGGCACAGCCTCTCCGCCTCGGCGTGAACATCGACCACGTCGCCACCGTCCGCAACGCCCGCGGCGGGGCCTATCCCGATCCGGTGAAGGCCGCGCATCTGGCGGTGGAAGCCGGTGCCGACGGGATCACCGCGCATCTGCGCGAGGACCGGCGGCACATCCGCGACGCCGACATGGAAGCGCTCGCCCGCACGCTCACGGTGCCGCTCAACTTCGAGATGGCCGCCACCGACGAGATGGTGGCGCTGGCGTTCAAGCTGAAGCCGCACGCCGCCTGCCTCGTCCCGGAGAAGCGCGAGGAGCGCACCACCGAGGGCGGCCTCGACATCGTCGGCGGGCGCGCGCACCTGGCGCCCCGCATCCGGGCGCTGGCCGAGGCCGGCATCCGCGTCTCGCTGTTCGTCGAGCCCGACCCGGCCGTGATGGAGGCGGCCCACGCGCTGGGCGCGCCGGTGGTCGAGCTTCACACCGGCAGCTACTGCGAGGCCGCGATCGCGGGAGACGCGGCGGCCACGGCGCACGAGCACGACCGGATCGTCCGCGCGGCCGCGCACGGGCAGGGTCTCGGTCTCGAGATCCATGCCGGACACGGGCTCACCACCGGCAGCGTCGGGCCGATCGCGCAGATCCCGCAGATCCGCGAGCTCAACATCGGCCACGCCCTCATCGCCGACGCGATCTTCGTCGGGCTGCCCCAGGCGATCCGCGACATGCGCACCGCGATGGATGAGGCCCGCGCCGGAGGCCGGGGCCAATGATCCTCGGGATCGGTTCCGACCTCTGCGACATCCGCCGGATCGAGCGCTCGCTGGAGCGCTTCGGCGAGCGCTTCACCCACCGGGTGTTCACCGACGGCGAGCGCGCCCGGTGCGACCGCAAGGCCGCTCGCGCGCCCTCTTACGCCCGGCGCTTCGCCGCCAAGGAGGCCTGCGCCAAGGCGCTCGGCACCGGCCTCGCCAACGGCGTGTTCTGGCGCGACATGGAGGTGGTGAACCTCCCCAGCGGTCAGCCGACCCTCCGCCTCACCGGGGGTGCCCAGGAGCGGCTCGCCGCGATGCTTCCGGCCGGCCACGGGGCCAAGGTCCACGTCACGCTCACCGACGATCCGCCGATGGCACAAGCTTTCGTGATCATCGAGGCCGTGCCGGAGGGCACCGGACGGGATTGACGCGCGATCCCGGCGCGTTGCGGGGGAACCCGGCTTGGTCTAGACCGCCGCGACGCAACGGACACGGGTGGGGCGCCGCGGGCGGCGCCCGCGGCGGGC
>NZ_VRUX01000424.1:0-3736 GCF_008039885.1 Methylobacterium sp. WL103 | reverse complement strand
GGTTCTGGGCGGGGGCGAGGCGTCGAACGGGTCTCATCCGGCAAACACGCCCCCGCCGCGGGCGGTTCCGATTCCGCGGCGTCGCCGCCCGCCGGTGACGGGCCCTTAACCAAGCTTTGCCATTCTCCCCGTATCGAACGTGCGTGAGGGTCGGGTGGTGATGGCGAAGCCGCAGATGTCCCGGCCGGGCGAGACGCCGCAGGCGCAGCCACCCCTGAACCCGAGCGTGCGCCGCCACCTCGGCCAGAACCTGCGCAACCTATACGCCGACACCCTCTCCGCCCCGGTGAGCGAACGCCTCGAAGCGCTGATCGCGCAGCTGGACCGGCCGAAGGGGTGAGCACGACTTAGGGGAGGGAGGCGGAGCCTGCGGTGCGAGCCGCCGCGTCGTCCGCTTCCCACACCGCGCCCACATCCGAGACCGTACGCCACGAGGACAAGCGCCCCGCGCGGCGCTTGCGCGTGCCGTCGGCTCGGCGCGGTCAGTTCGCCCGGGCGACCTCGACGAGGTTGTCCGAGAAGGACGGCGCGTGGCCCATGTCGGTGAAGGCGCCCGACGAGATGCTGTTGACCGTGCCCTCGTTGAGCTGGCGCCAGTAGCCCAGCGTCGCGACCACGATGCCCGCCTTCACGTCGTCGGTGATGCGGGCCACGCCCTTGAACGCGCCGCGGTCGTTGGCGACCTGCACCCGGTCGCCGTCCCGGATGCCGCGGGCGTCGGCGTCGGCTTGGCTGATCATCACGAACTGCTCGCCCTGGCCCTTCTGCTTGTCCTCCATGTTCGCGTAGCAGGAGTTCAGGAAGTAATGGCTCTTGGGCGAGACGATGTTGAGCGGGAAGCGCTTGGCGAGCTCCGGGTCGTTGGCGTGGGATTCCCGCGGGCCGAGGTAGTCGGGCAGCGGATCGAGCGCCTCGCCGGGCTGGAAGCTTTCGTACATCTGCCGGAACGGCGGGGCGACGAAGTTCGTGGCGCCCTCCACCTTCAGCATGCACTTGCCGGTCGGCGTCGGGAAGTTGCCCTCGCGGTGGGGCGCCCGGTCGTCCGGGGTGCCGACCTTCAGGCGGGCGAAGCCGTGCTCGCGCATGTACTGGAGGTCGATGCCCTCGCAGGCCGGGGCGTTCCAGTCGACGTAGTGCTCGAGGCACTCCGTGTCGGTCCACTTGAAGTTCTCTTCCTCGAAGCCGAGCCGGGCCGCGAGCCGGCGGAAGATATCGTTGTTCGGGATCGCCTCGCCGGGCGCGTCCGCGCACTTGGTGTTGTAGGTGAGATAAAGGTGGCCCCAGGAGAGGATCATGTCCTCCATCTCCGCGCCCATGGTCGCCGGGAGCAGGATGTCGGCGTAGGACGCGGTGTCGGAGATGAAGTGCTCGGCCGAGACCATGAACAGGTCCTCGCGCATCAGCCCCTCGACGATCTTGTCGGTCTCGGGCGCCTGCGTGACGGGGTTCGAGTTCCAGCACATCATCGATAGGATCGGCGGGTCGAGCTTCAGCTCGCCGGTGAGCGCGCGACCGATCTGCAGGTTCGAGACGACGCGGGTCCCCTCGGGGATCAGGTCGGGCCGGCACATCACGTCGAACTTGTAGGGGTGTTCCCAGACGCCGAACTGGGTGACGCCGCCGCCGACGTGGCGCCACGCGCCGGTCAGCGCGGGGATGCAGGTGACGGCGCGGATGGTCTGGCCGCCGCCGTAATGCCGCTCCAGCGCCACGCCCATGCGGATGCCGACCGGCTGCTCGGTCGCCATCTCGCGGGCGAGCGTGCGGATGTCTTCCGCCGAGACCCCGGTGATCGCGGCGGCCCATTCCGGCGTGCGGGTGCTCGCCCGCTCCTTCAGCTCCTCGAAGCCGACCGTGTGGTTGTCGACGTAGTCCTGGTCGACGAGGCCTTGGGCGATGATGGAATTGATCAGCGCCATGGCGAGCGCGCCGTCGGTGCCGGGCTTCGGCGCGATGTGCCAGTCGGCGGCTTTCGCGGTGCGCGAGGCGTAGGCGTCGATCACGACGACCTTGGCGCCCTTCTTCTGGGCGTCCTTGACGATGGCCCAATGGTGCAGGTTCGTGCTGACCGAGTTGCAGGCCCAGATCACGATGTACTTCGAGTGGATGTAGCTGTCCGGGTCGAGGCCCGCCGTCGGGCCGACGGTGAGGAGCCAGGCCGTGCACGAGCCCTCGCCGCAGAAGGTGCGCTCGGTGACGGTGGCGCCCATGCGGTTGAAGAAGGCGTCGCCGCCGTTCAGCCCGTGCACGAGGCCCTGGTTGCCGAGGTAGCTGTAGGGCGCGATGGCCTGCGGGCCGTGACTGTCGATGATCGCCTTCCAGCGCGTGACGATGGTGTCCAGCGCCTCGTCCCAGGTGATGCGCGCGAACTGCTTGGAGCCCTTCGGGCCGACCCGCTTCATCGGGTAGAGCAGCCGGTCGGGATGGTAGTGGCGCGTCTCGTAGTCCTTCAGCTTCACGCAGAGGGTGCCGCGGGTCATCGGGTGGTCGGGGTTGCCCCGCACGCCGAGCAGCTCGCCGTCACGCACCTCGAACAGCATCGAGCAGGTGTCCGGGCAGTCGTGCGGGCAGCCGCCGAAGAAGGTCTCGGTCAGGCTCTCGGCCTCGGCGACGATCAGGGAATCCGGCTTGACGATCTCGTTCATGGTTCCTCCACGGCCGGGCGTCCCGCTTTATTGTTCCAGCGAGCGGACCCGGTTCGCCCACAGGATGCACGCAAGTGCAAACAATTCCAATCTCCGTTCCCACCTGCGCCTCGGGGACCGCCTATGTCGCGGCGACCGGGCGGCGTAGGCTGGCCGCGCTCCGCCGCGAGACCGCAGGACTTCGCATGCCCCTCGATCCCGCCCTCGCCGACCGCATCGCGGCCTCCGTCGCGCACGGGTTCGCCGAGCAGGTCGCGCACACGCAGGCGCTGGTGAGGTTCGGCTCGACCCGCGGCGCCGAGCACGCGATCCAGGACTTCGTGCTCGGCGCGTTTCGCGCCCGCGGCTACGCGACCGAGCGGTTTGCCATCGACGCCGCCGCGATCGCGGGCCATCCCGGCGGGGCGAGGGTCGCGGACGGGCATTCCGAGGCGCCGATCGTGGCGGGCCTCCACCGGCCGCGGGGCGCGGGCGGACGCTCGCTGATCCTGCAGGCGCATGTCGACGTGGTGCCGCCCGGGCCCCTCGACCTGTGGACGCACCCGCCCTTCGATCCGGTGATCGACGGCGACTGGCTATACGGGCGCGGCGCCGCCGACATGAAGGCGGGGCATGCGGCCAACCTGTTCGCCCTCGACGCGCTGCGGCGGATCGGCCTGCAGCCCGCCGCCGCCGTGACGATCCTGTCGGTGGTCGAGGAGGAATCCACCGGCAACGGCGCGCTCGCGGCGCACCTGCACGGCTACCGCGCCGACGCGGTGCTGATCCCCGAGCCGATGGACGAGGCTCTGGTGCGGGCCAACACCGGCGTGCTGTGGTTCACGGTCGAGGTGCGCGGGCGGCCGGTGCATGTCCGCGCGATGGGCGCGGGCGCCAACGCCATCGACGCGACGTACCGGGTGATCGGCGCGTTGCGCGAACTCGAGGGGCGCTGGAACGCCGACCGGGCCGGCCGGCCGCACTTTTCGGACGTGGCGCACCCGATCAACCTCAACGTCGGCCGGATCGAGGGCGGCGACTGGAACTCGTCGGTGCCGGCCTGGTGCCGCGTCGGCTGCCGGATCGCGCTCTATCCCGGCACGCGCGCGGCG
>NZ_VRUX01000423.1:0-3749 GCF_008039885.1 Methylobacterium sp. WL103 | reverse complement strand
GGCGGGCGTGGCGCTCTCGCCGTCGCGGGCGGCGGCCTCGCGGTAGCGCGACAGGTAGGATTCGAGCTGCTCGCGCTGGACCTTGGCCTCGCGCTCCAGGGCGCGCAGCTGGATCTCGCTGGTGTTGCCCTTGACCACCACGTCGCGCTGGCCGTCCACGGCCGCCTGCAGGCTCTCGACGCGGGAGGCCGCGATCTTGGCGTCGTTCTCCAGGGTGCGCCCGACGCGCTCGGCCGAGGCCTTGATCTGGGCGTCGAGGTCCTGCAGCTGGGCGGTCAGCTCCTTGATGCGCGGATGCGCCGGCAGGAGCGTCCGCGATTCGAGGGCGAGCTGCCCGCGGATCGTGATGCGGTTCTCCACCGTGCGCCGGATGACCTCGTTGTTGGCGACGTCGGGGATCTCGAAGGCGCGCCCGTCCTTGATCATCTCCTTGACGGCCTTCGCCCGGCCGGCGAGGTCCGCCTTCAGGATGCGGGCCTGCGACAGCTGGGTCGAGAGTTCGCCGAGCTGCTGGGCGTTGAGCGGCTGGCCGCTGGCGCCGGTGGAGCCGACGAGGCCGTTGCCGGCGCGGTAGGCCTCGACCCGCGCCTCGGCCTCAGCCACGCGCTTGCGCAAGCTGTCGATGTTGCCGCCGAGCCAGGTCGAGGCGTAGCGCGCGGTGTCGACCTTCGCCGCCTCCAGGGCTGCGATGTAGAGTTCGGAGACGGTGTTGGCGCCCTTGGCCGCCAGCTCCGCGTCCTTCGAGCGGAACTCGACCGAGAGGATGCGCGACTTGCCCGCCGGGAACACGAGCAGCCGCTCGAAATAGGCTTCCAGCACCCGGTCCTCGGCCGGGCGGTCGAGGGGGTTCTTGGCCAGCCCCAGCATCATCAGGGTTCGCTGGACCGGGCCGATGGTGCCGGCGCTCGGATCGAATTCCGGGTTGCCGACGAGGTTGAGCCGGCGGATCGCCTCGCGCGCCAGGTCGCGCGACATCATCACCTGCACCTGGCTCGCCACCGCCTGCTCGTCGATCGGCGGGACTTGCTCGGCGCGTTCGGAGGCGGTGCGGGCGAAGGCGGCCTCGCGGCTCTCCAGCAGGAGCTTCGCCTCGCCGGTGTAGCGCGGCGAGACCACCTGCACGAACACCGTCGAGAGCCCGGCGACCACCAGCGTCGGCAGCGCGATCCAGTGCCACGACCGGCGCAGCAGGGCGGGCACCTGGGCGAGATTGAGGCCGTCGGCCGGGGCGGGCCTTGCGGCGAAGGCCGGCCGTTCGATCGGGGCGGCCGCGCGCGGGGCGATTCGGGACATGGCACGATCTCTTCGCGATGCCGGGCCGCGACTGTGCCCACGCATCAACACGTGGGATCAATAGAACCTGTTAAGGTTGCTTGAGAGTTAAAGCCGGCGCGGTGCAGTGCGCCCGCCTTGGGGCGACAGCATTTCTTAACCTTAACGGATTACGAAACGATCGATCAGGCAATCACGACGGCTGTGGTGATGAACCGACGCGTACTCCTCCTCGTTCTCGCGACCAGCCTCGGGCTCGGCGGCTGCCTGCGGCCGGACTACCGGACCGCCCAGCTCGACGCGACCGGCACCGGCTCGATCGGCGCGCGCTACGCGCTCGCGGCCGGCGACAAGCTCCGGGTCATCGTGTTCGGACAGGACAACTTGTCGAACATCTACGCCGTCGACGGCGGCGGCCGCATCGCGATGCCGCTGATCGGCGTCGTCCAGATCGGCGGGCAGACCACCGGCCAGGCCGCCCGCACCATCGAGACCAAGCTCGCCGCGGGTTTCGTGCGCGAGCCGCACGTCACCGTCGAGGTCGACGCCTACCGCCCGTTCTACATCCTGGGAGAGGTCACCACCTCGGGGCAGTACCCCTTCGTCAACGGGATGACGGTCGAGACCGCCGTGGCGATCGCCGCCGGGTTCGGCCCGCGGGCGGCGCGCGACTACGCCGTGCTCACCCGTGAGGGCAAGGGCGGCCCCACCGCCGGCCCCGGCCTCGAGCCGACCAACGAGGCCGGCCGCGAGAAGCTGGTCTCGGGCATCGTGCCGATGACGTATCCCGTGCGCCCCGGCGACACGATCGTCATCAAGGAGCGGTTCTTCTGAGAGCGCGGTCGCAAGGCCGCCGTCTCGGCGATCAGTAGGACGCGCGTTAGCCGAACGTTGACCCTCGGCGCCGGAAAGGACTGCGCCCGGCCCGGTCCGCCGGCGCGGTCGCGTGCGCTTAACCGCCTGGACAGGGCCGGCATGGCAGGACAGCGGAAGCCCGCCGCACCCGCCGGCCTGGAGACGTCCGCCGTGACCCCGTCCGTCAGCCCTTCGGATGCCGAACCCCGTCGCATCCTGCACGTGTTCCGCGCGCCCGTCGGCGGCTTGTTCCGGCACGTGGTCGACCTCGCGCGCCTCCAGGCCGCGACCGGGCACCGCGTCGGGATCGTCTGCGACGCGACCACCGGCGGCGAGCGCGCCGTCCAGGCGCTCTCCGACCTCGCCCCCTGCCTCGCGCTCGGCGTCACCCGCATCCCGATGCGGCGCAACCCGCACCCGTCCGACCTCGCCTGCCTGCGCGCGGTCGCGGCTCGCGCCGAGGCCGTCGCGGCCGACGTCCTGCACGGGCACGGCGCCAAGGGCGGCGCCTACGCCCGCCTCGCTGCCGTACCCGGCGGCCGCAGCGTGATCCGCGCCTACACCCCGCACGGCGGCAGCTACAATTACCGGCCCGGCAGCCTGCTGCACCGGGTCTACATGGGCGCCGAGGGCCTGCTCGCCCGCCGCACCGACGTGTTCCTGTTCGAGAGCGAGTACGTCGCCGGGCGCCACCGCGCCTACGTCGGCACCCACGGGCGCGTCAGCCGCATCGTCCACAACGGCCTGAGCGAGGCCGAGTTCGCACCCCTGACCCCGGCGGCCGACCCGTTCGACCTGCTCTATGTCGGCGAGCTGCGCGAGGCCAAGGGCCTGCCGATCCTGCTCCAGGCCCTGGCCCTGCTGCGCGAAGAGGGCCGGAGCGTGCGCCTGCTGATGGTCGGTTCCGGCCCCGATGCCGGGCTGCTCCAGGCCAAGGCCGAAGCCCTGGGCCTTGCCGGCGCCATCGCCTTCGAGCCGGCCCAGAACATCCGCTCCGTCCTCGCCCGCGGGCGGATCATGGTGGTGCCGTCCTTCGCCGAGTCCCTGCCCTACGTCGTGCTCGAGGCGGCCGCCGCCGCACAGCCCCTGGTCGCCACCGACGTGGGCGGCATCCCCGAGATCTTCGGTTCGGCCGCCGGAGACCTCGTCCCGGCCCGCGATCCGATCGCGCTGCAGCGGGCGATCGCCCGCGTCCTCGACGAGGCGCCCGAGAGCCGCGCCGCCCGGTTCCGGACCCTGAGCGACTCCGTGCGCCAGCGCTTCTCGATGAAGCGGATGGGCGCCGACGTGCTCTCGGGCTACGCCGCTGCCTTCCGCGCCCGCCGCCCGGGGGCGTCGGCCGAACCGGCCCGCGTCGAGGCCGCCTGAGCCCGCCGACCGTCGCAGGAACGTGATGCCTGCTGTCCGCATCCCAGCGAAACGACGCCGTCGCCGTCCGCAACTTTAAACAATCCTATAGGGAGCCCTGCGATACTTCCCGGCACGAACGAAGCCGCTGAACTGCTGGGAATCGAGCGATGAGTGCCTTCGACGTCCGTGATCTCCTGAAGGTCGCCGGACAGGGCGAGACCGTGGCGGCAGGCTTCGCCGACCCGGCCCGCGTCGCGGAGCCGGTGCCGAAG
>NZ_VRUX01000422.1:0-3755 GCF_008039885.1 Methylobacterium sp. WL103 | reverse complement strand
CCCCGGCGCCTGCGCCGGCCCCGACCCCGGCGCGCTGAGCCGGCGGCGGAGCGATCCGGGCATGTCCCTTCAAGCTGGCATGTGCCTTCACGCTGGCATGTCTCCTCAGCCCAGCTCAGGCGGCGCGCACGGATCGCTCCGACCCGGGAAAGCCCGCCACCTCCGGCAGACCTTCGAACAGGGGCTTGGCGAAGTGGTAGCCCTGGAACAACGTGATGCCGAGGTCGCGCAGGGCGTCGAGCTCGCCCTGCGTCTCGACGCCCTCGGCCAGAACCGAGACGCCGAGCGCGCGGGCGATGGCGACGAGGCCCGCCACGATGGCGCCGCGCCCGGCGTCGACGTCGATGCCGCGCAGCAGGTCCATGTCGATCTTGATCAGGTCGGGACGGAAGTTCGCCAGGAGGCTCAGCCCGGCATAGCCGGCGCCGAAATCGTCGAGCGCGGTGAGGAAGCCCTGACGCCGGTACTCGGCGACGATGCGCTTCACATGGGGGACGTCGCGGAAGCGCTCGTTCTCGGTGAACTCGAACATGATCCGGCGATGCTCGAAGCCGACCCGGCGCGCGGCCTCGAGCGAGGCGCGGATGCAGGCCGCCGGCTCGTAGACGGCGTTGGGCATGAAGTTGATCGACAGGCGCGTCGCGTCGTCCTTCGGGAACAGGCGGCCGGCGAGCTCGATCGCCTTGACCCGCGCGGCCTGGTCGAAGCGGTAGCGCGTCTCGTCCGTCACCCGGTCGAGGATGGAGGCGGCCGACTGCCCCCCCGGCCCGCGGACCAGGGCCTCGTAGCCCCAGACCCGACCCTCGGTCGTGTCGACGATCGGCTGGAACGCCATGGTGAAGGTGAAATCGAGTGCCTCGCCGTCGCGGCAGGCCCGGCACTTGGCCTCCGCGGCCTTGGCACCCGTCGTCTTGCCGTCCACGACCTGGGCATTGCTTAACATGGGTTACTTCCCGTTACTTGAACCCCGCACTCCTTCTGAAGCGCAACACTCTCCACACTGTTAACGCGCCGAACTTAAGTCCTTCAGCCACCCGAGGATCAGCGATGAATCTCCAGAACTTCCGCTTCGAGACCAATGCTGACGGCGTGGCGTTGGCGACCTGGGACTGCCCCGGACGCTCGATGAACGTCATCACTCAAGCGGTGATCGACGAGATCGAGGCCATCGTCGACGCGGTCGTCGCCGATCCGGCCGTGAAGGGCTGCGTCATCACCTCGGGCAAGGACAACTTCTCGGGCGGCGCCGACCTGACGATGCTGCAGGGGCTCGGGCTCGAATACGAGAAGCTCAAGCGCGAGCAGGGCGAGGAGCCCGCCATGCGCCACTTCTTCGAGGCCTCGCGCCGGCTCTCGCTGGTGTTCCGCAAGCTCGAGACCTGCGGCAAGCCCTTCGCGGCGGCGGTGAGCGGCATCTGCCTCGGCGGCGCGTTCGAGCTGGCCCTGTCGTGCCATCACCGCGTGGTCTCGGACGACCCGAAGACCCGCGTCGGCCTGCCCGAGATCAAGGTCGGCCTGTTTCCCGGCGGCGGCGGCACGCAGCGCGTCGCGCGGCTGATGCAGACGGGCGACGCACTGCAGATGCTGTTCAAGGGCGAGCAGATCCGGCCGGCCATGGCCAAGAGCATGGGCCTCGTCCACGAGGTCGCGGGCAAGGACGAGATCGTCGCCAAGGCCAAGGCCTGGATCCTGGCCGGCGGCTCGGCGGTGGCGCCCTGGGACGTCCCGAAGTTCAAGGCGCCCTCGGGCAAGGTCTACTCACCGGCCGGCATGATGATCTGGCCGCCGGCCAACGCGATCTACCGGCGCGAGACCCACGACAACTACCCGGCGGCGAAGGCCATCCTGGCCTCGGTCTACGAGGGCCTGCAGCTGCCGATGGATCTCGGCCTGAAGGTCGAGAGCCGCTACTTCGCGATGATCCTGCGCACCAAAGAGGCGGCGGCGATGATCCGCACGCTGTTCATCTCGATGGGCGAGCTGAACAAGGGCGCGCGCCGCCCGAAGGACGTCCCCGCCACGAGCCTCAAGAAGGTCGGCGTGGTCGGCGCCGGCTTCATGGGCGCCGGCGTCGCCTACGTCACGGCCAACGCCGGTCTCGACGTGGTGCTCGTCGACCAGTCGAGCGAGGCGGCCGAGAAGGGCAAGGCCTACGCCCACGCGCTGATCACCGACCAGATCAACAAGGGCCGCGCCAAGACCGCGGACCGCGACGCGCTGCTCGCCCGCATCACGGCGTCCGCCGACTACGCGGACCTGGCCGATTGCGACCTCGTCATCGAGGCGGTGTTCGAGGACCCGCGGGTGAAGGCCGAGGTGATCGCCAAGGTCGAGGCGGTGATCGGCCCCGACACGATCTTCGCCTCCAACACCTCGACGCTGCCGATCTCCGGCCTCGCCAAGGCGTCGTCGCGCCCCGAGCAGTTCGTCGGCATCCACTTCTTCTCGCCGGTCGAGAAGATGATGCTCGTCGAGATCATCAAGGGCGAGGCCACCGGCGACCGGGCGCTCGCCACGGCTCTGGACTACGTCCGCACCGTGAAGAAGACCCCGATCGTCGTGAACGACGCCCGCGGCTTCTTCGCCAACCGCTGCGTCGGCGCCTACATCCTCGAGGGGCACAAGATGCTCAACGAGGGCGTGCCGCCCGCGATGATCGAGAACGCCGGCAAGATGGCCGGCATGCCGGTCGGCCCGCTCTCGCTGAACGACGAGGTGGCGTTGGACCTCGGCCTCAAGATCGCCAAGGCGACGGAGGCGCAGCTCGGGCCCGACGCGGTCGACCCGGCGCAGAAGGCGCTGCTCGTCGAACTCGTCGAGACCCAGGGCCGCCTCGGGCGCAAGAACAAGAAGGGCTTCTACGACTACCCGGAGGGCGCGCCCAAGCGCCTGTGGCCCGGCCTCAAGGACCTGCAGCCCACCCACCTCGACCCCGACACCCTCGACATCGCCGAGCTGAAGCACCGCCTCCTGGTGGTCCAGGCGCTGGAGGCCGCGCGCACGGTGGGCGAGGGCGTCATCACCGACCCGCGCGAGGCCGACGTCGGCTCGATCCTCGGCTTCGGCTTCGCGCCCTTCACCGGCGGCGCGCTGTCCTACATCGACTTCATGGGCGCGAAGGACTTCGTGGCGCTCGCCGAGGGCCTGGAAGCCAAGCACGGCCCGCGCTTCGCCGTGCCGGACAACCTGCGCGCCCTGGCCGAGACCGGCGGCACGTTCTACGGCGAGGCGGCGAAAAAGGCGGCGTGAAGCAAGCCTCGCTCCTCGCTCCCCGGGAGGAGCGACGCGTCCGCTTCTCCCCCGTCATCCCGGGGCGCCGAAGGCGAGCCCGGGATCCCGAGCCGCCGCGCATGCCGTTGGGGGCGGAACGCATCCGCTCCTTCGCCCACGGACGGCGGTTCTGGATTCCGGACTCTGCTTCGCAGCCCCGGAATGACGGCTCCTGTTTTGGATAGGGGGCGGACATCCCGCCTCACCCCACCGCGGCGAGCCGCCGCCGCAGAACCTCGACGTCGGCGTGGTTGTTCGACAGCAGATCGGTGATGTCGCCGACGACGAGGGCCTTCACGTGGCGGCAGCGCACCCCGTGGCGGCCGGCCATGCAGGTGCAGCGCAGCATCAACCCGCTCGTGCGGTCCTCCAGCGAGACCTCGTAGCGGTTGCCGGTGCTGCCGCGCATCGCGAAGCGCAGGGCGTCGGGCTCCGCGGGCTTCAGGGCGCGCAGGATGCGGCCGCTGATGGCGCCCGCGCCCGCC
>NZ_VRUX01000421.1:0-3781 GCF_008039885.1 Methylobacterium sp. WL103 | reverse complement strand
GGATGTGCTCGACACAGGCGCGTCGGCGCGCGGGGCTCAGAAGTTTCCCCGGGACGCCTCCTGCAGGATCAGCTTGTCGAGGGTGAGATCGGCGATTGCCTTTCGAAGCCGAGCATTCTCGGTCTCAAGACTCTTCATCCGTCGAACTTGATCCGACTTCAGGCCGCCAAACTCACGCCGCCACCGGTAGTACGTCACCGAACTCACACCGAGCGCGCGGATTGCATCGGCCACGCTCTGGCCCTGTGAGATCAGCACGTCCGCCTGACGTAGCTTCGCGACGATCTCCTCGGGCTTCGGGTGCTTTGCCATCTCGTCCGTCCTCCAGGCTCAAAAGCCATACCAAAGGGCGGACCACTTCAATGGGGGCTGACCAAGAGCCTGGGGAAACCTGCAGAGCGTCAACGGCTCCTTCCCGAGGTCAATCGCATTGCGCGGATTTCAGCCCGCTCGCGATCGTTGACCTCGTTCATCTCGTCGAGGTCCGGGATGCCGCCGTGGTAGTCCCGGACCCGCAGGTCGAGGTTCAGCGCGTTCAGGACGCGCACGACGCGGGGCAGGCTCGGCTCGGCGATCTCCGCCTTCTCCAGTGCGGCCAGCCACGACGGCGAGACACCGGCCTCGGCCGCGAGCCGGCGCACGGACAGGCGGCGGACGCTGCGGGTGTGGGCGATCTGCTCGCCGATGTCTCTGAGGCTGTCCATGCCCGGATCCTAGCCGGCCATGATGAAAGTCAGCCTACCGACTCAGCGGCTGCGCGAAATCCCGGTCGCCGTCCAGTACGAATCGTTCGATCGTGGCACACTGCGGATCTGTCGAAATCCGTAGGGGGAAATGGGATGCAGACCCAAGCGCAAGCCGTCGATCCGGCCGTGATCGCCCGCCTAGCGAAGCGGTTCGCGGGCAACGCCCGGACCCGGGCCAACCACGCCCGATGGGCCGCCCGGGCTGCCCTGCCGCCGACGCCGCCGTGGGAGCTGATCCAGGAGGTCCTCATCAAGGGGCGCGCCGACGGGCTCAACGACCGCCAGCTGGCCGCGGGCGTCTACTCGATCCTCGTCGCCAAGGGCCTCATCTCAGAGGGCCGGGCGTGATCGAGAGCGACTGCGCACACCTGTTCCACCGATACGGGGTCGCCCTCGCCATCAACGAATTCCTTTCAGGGCAGCCGCTTCCCGACGATCGCCTCGACGGCGGCGGCCGCGGCCCCGGGCTCGCTCCCGTGCGGGACGACCGTGCTCGACAGGGCGCGCCCCGTGACGAGGTCGACGACGAGGACGGTCGACCGCTCCGTGCCGAGGAGGACGCGGACGACGAGCTCGATGCGGTCGCTGGATCCGGGGCCGTCCTCGATCGGGTAGCGGCCCTCGACGTGGCCGGCCGGCCGGCGCGGGGGCGGCTCCATGCCGGCGAGGATGCGCAGGGCGGACGGGTCGTACTCGGCGTCGGACATGCGCGGGAGTCTGAGGCCGCCCCTGCAACGAGGCAAGCCTGGACGGATGCGGAGAAGGCCCCGGCGGGCGGTCTGCCGGCGACCTGGTCGGCTTGGTGAGGGAGGGGCGGGCATGAGACAGTCCACGATCGACGACATCGCCGGCGGCGCCGCGTGGACCGTGGAAAAGGTCATCGCCGAGAACCCGGGGGACACCCCGAAGGAGAGGACAGCCCGGCTCCAGAGGGAGCTCGCCCTGTGGATCGGGCACGCCGTGAAGCGAGAGGTCCACAACGACAGGCGCCGCGTGGGGAGGACCCGGGCATGATCCACGGATCGCTGCAGGTCCTGGTCATCTGGGCCGCGTTCGGCCTGCCGCTGGGGACCGCCGTCGGCCTGGCGATCGCGTGGGGCGACAGCTGAGGCGGAGGCCGTTCGGGGCTGCAACAAAGGGCTTCGCTCATATTTCGCTTTGTTGAGGGCCATAACAAAGCGAAACCGAGCGAAGCCCTTTGTTAGAACCCCGTTTTCGGGCCTAAAACCCCGGAAAACTCGTCTTACGATGCTTTGTAGCGGCGATAAGTCGACTTAAGGCGTCGAAAACGCCGTTTTGCCGCTGTTTTGGCGGTATAACAAAATGAAAACCCGGATTTCACTTTGTTCTGGGCCTTAACAAAGCGAAATCTGGCCTGAGCCCTTTGTTTTGACGCCTGAAACCTTGTGAATGGCCCCTCAAAGCCTTTGTGGAGGCTCCATCGAGGCCGTTTGCTCGCTTTGTCGGGCTTTTCCGGGCCTTTGACCGCCCAAAGGGGGCTTCCGACAAAGCGAAAGTTACCGAAGCCCCTTCCCGCGGCACGGATCGCCTGGATAACGACCGATAAGGTCGATCCCTCAAATTCGAGCGATCATCTTCAAGATCATTCAAGGTGAAGCAAGTATTGCGAAGATCGATAAAGAAATAAGGTGGGGTCCGCTAAGGTTCTGGAAGGTTTTTCGGTACATCTAAGGTGCCTCTTCAACGCCGAAGGAGGCACATCATGGCAAGCTCCCCCAACAACACCGAACTGAACGCGGCCGAGGTCGAGATCATGACCCGGCTCATCGAGGCGGCCGACGAGGCCGAGCGCGAACTGCTGCCCATCTCGCAGTCGGGTGGCGACGTCGACCGATGGGTCGAGCGCTACGTCCGGGCGAACGACCTCGTCTACGCCATCTGGCAGGACACCTCGTGCTGCCTCGGGCACGACGCGATGATCGTGAGCGGCGGACAGGAGCTGCTCGCGAGCGACGTCGGCTGGGCCCCCACGATCGGCGCGATCCGGGTGGCGTCGCGCAAGGCCGCCGACATGCTCGCGGCGCACCACGGGGACATGCGCAACTCGCGGTCCGTCACGTGCCCGCGCCTCACGCACATCGTCCTGCTGAACGGCGGCGACGTCATCAACGTGCTGTCGCTGGGCGATCCGAATCCCCGGCCGCTCCACCGAAGCGTGACGAACGCCACGATGGAACGGGCCGCCCTGAACCTCGCGGAGCGCAGGCGTCGCGAGAGGGCCCGGCAGCGCCGTGACCGGAAGCGGAACGGCTGACCCGACCTCGCGTGCGGCAGCGCACGCGATGGGGGCGGGCGTGACCTGGAACAGGACACGTGGGGGGTGGCAGCCTCCCCTCGCGACGAAAATCGCGGTCCCGCTTCAATCGGGACCGCCCGTCGCCGACCACCCTGCCGGACCCCGTCCGAGCGGGGTTTCGGCACGTTTCGGGACCAGTTACGGGACCAACGCAGAAGGCCGCCCGGAGGCGGCCTTGCTAAGTCATTGTAATTGTCCGTGAAAATTGGAGCGGGCGAAGGGATTCGAACCCTCGACCCCAACCTTGGCAAGGTTGTGCTCTACCCCTGAGCTACACCCGCTCACAATGCTGGTCCGCTGGAAACTCTCGTGCCCGGCGGCCCCGGCGGCGCTCTCTAAACACCATTCCAACCGGCGTTGCAAGCGCCCTCCGCGAGGATTTTTCCGCGCCGCCGGTTCTCACCAGAGGTCGGCGGGCGGAAGGCCGTCGCGGATCTCGCGCAGGCGCGCCACCGTCGCGCGGGTGGTCGCGTCGGGGAGCGCGTCGAGGGCGAAGAAGGCGCAGGCCGCGATCTCGCGGTCGGGCCGCTTCTCGCCGAGCACCGTGAAGGCCGGGGCGACGTAGAGGGCGACGTGGTCGCGCGGCGACGCCGCGCGGTTGCGATAGAAGCCGTGCAGGCGCAGCGCTGTGTATTATACACATATGACGCAGCCGACGACTCCTTAAGTGTAGATATAGGTGGTGGCCGGATAATTAAAAAAAAAAGGGGGGGGGGGG
>NZ_VRUX01000420.1:0-3785 GCF_008039885.1 Methylobacterium sp. WL103 | reverse complement strand
GGGCGCGAGGTGCCGGTCGCCGGCATCCCGACCAGCGCCTACCCGACGCCGGCGCGGCGCCCGGCCAATTCCGAACTGTCCACCGAGAGCCTGCACGCAGCCTACGGCATCGCGATGCGACCGTGGCAACAGGCTCTCGACACCATCCTCGACCGCCTGATCGGGCCGGTCCCAACGGAGGCGTCCCGATGAAGGGCATCATCCTGGCCGGCGGCTCCGGCACGCGGCTTCACCCGGCCACGCTGTCGATCAACAAGCAGCTGCTGCCGGTCTACGACAAGCCGATGATCTACTATCCGGTCTCGGTGCTGATGCTGGCCGGCATCCGCGAGATCCTGATCATCTCGAGCCCGGAACACCTCGACAACTACAAGCGCCTGTTCGGCACCGGCGAGCAGTTCGGCTTACGCTTCTCCTACGCGGTCCAGCCGAAGCCCGAGGGGCTGGCCCAGGCCTTCATCATCGGCCGCGACTTCGTCGGCGACGACGACGTGGCGCTGATCCTCGGCGACAACCTGTTCTTCGGCGCCGGCATGAGCGACCTGCTGGCGCGCGCCGCCGAGCGCAAGGCCGGCGCGACGGTGTTCGCCTACCACGTCGAGAACCCGCAGGCCTACGGCGTCGTCACCCTGGACGCGGCCGGGCGCCCGTTGCGCCTGGTCGAGAAGCCGACCGAGCCGGAATCGACCTGGGCGGTCACCGGCCTGTACTTCTACGACAACCAGGTGCTCGACATCGCCGCCGCGGTGAAGCCGTCGCCGCGCGGCGAGCTCGAGATCACCTCGGTCAACGAGGCCTACCTCGAGCTGGGCCAGCTCCACGTCGAGAAGATGTCCCGCGGCTACGCCTGGCTCGACACCGGCACCCACGACAGCCTGCTCGAAGCCTCCGAGTTCGTGCGCACGATCCAGAACCGTCAGGGCCTCCAGGTCGCATGCCTGGAGGAGATCGCGTTCGAGCGCGGCTTCATCGGTCGCGACCAGCTCGTCGCCCGCGGCGAGCTGTTCAAGAAGACCGCCTACGGGCAGAACCTCCTCAGGCTGGCGCGCGAACACGCGGCAGAATGAACCGCCGCCCGGGCGGGCGCTATTTCGGGCTGCAGCCGATGCAGATGCCGCGCATGAGCTGGTCGTCCTGCTTCTCGTTCGGCGTGCGCGTCCGGCGGTCGTCGGCGGTGGCCGCGCCGGCCCCGGTCGAGGGCGGCATGGTCCGGCCGACGCGCGAGGTGTTCGGCGCCGTCACCGTCGAGGCCGCGCCGCCGCCGGTCCCGGTCTCGGCCTGGGCGAGGGCTTGCCCCGCGAGGAAGCCTTGCCCCGGGAGGAAGCCTTGCCCCGGGAGGGACGACGCCAGAGCGGCGGCGAGGACGAAGACGGAAATCGGGCGGGTTCTGGACATCGTGCGCTCCTTGGTCCCGGCGTAACGCGGCTCGCGGCGCGGCGGTTCGACCTGTCGTGCGCCTCGTTCGCGTCCAACCTTTGCAGTCGGGCCTGCGCCGCCGTATCAGGACCCGCCTTCGCTGCGTCGCGAAGCGCCGACGCCCGCCGAGCCCGCACGCCGAACTTCCGGAGCCGACACCGCGATGCGGGAACCGAACGCGATCGACTTCTGGCGGGGGCTCGCCCTCGTCACGATCTTCATCAACCACGTCCCCGGCAACACCTTCGAGCGCTACACCTACTCGCAATACGGCATCTCGGACGCGGCCGAGCTGTTCGTGTTCCTGGCCGGCTGGTCGATCGGCATCGCCACCCGCGGCCGCGACGGCACGCCCGAGCCGCGCCTGCGCTCGGTCCTGCGCCTGCTGTCGCGCACCATCGAGGTCTACCGGGCGCAGCTCGCCGTGATGGTGATCGCGCTGGCGATGATCGCCGGCACCGCGCTGGTGTTCGACAACCCGCTCATCCTCGAATGGCACAATGCCGGCGGGTTCTTCGCCGACCCGATCCAGACCGTCGTCGGCATGGTCCTGCTGACCCACCAGCTCGGGTTCTTCAACATCCTGCCGCTCTACGTGGTGCTGCTCGGGATTGCCCCGGTCTTCGTGCTGATCGCCCGGCTGAACCGGCTCCTGGCGCTGGGGCTCTCGGTCGGGCTCTATCTCGCCAGCCTGGTCGAGGAGTGGAACCTGCAATCCTGGCCCGGCCAGGGCGACTGGTTCTTCGATCCGTGGTGCTGGCAGCTGCTGCTCGTGCTCGGCTTCGTGCTGCAGGACTGGAACCGCACCTCGGGCACGCTCCGGCTCTGGTCGCGTCGGCTGTTCCCCCTCGGGATCGCGATCGTCGTGCTCGGGATCGTGCTCTCCGTGCTGGAGATCCGGCCCGATCCGATGCTGGTGCCGGACCCGCGACTGCTGTTCACCTTCGACAAGACCTACCTGACGCCGGCACGCCTGTTACATTTCGTGGGCGTCCTTCTCGCGTTCGGCCCGGTCTACGGTATCATCGCGCCTCGGATCCCCTTGATTGTCGGGTATCTTGCGGGCTTGGGCCGGAATTCCCTGGCCGTGTTCTCCATGGGATCGATCTTGAGCCTCGGCGGCCAGCTCTTGCGGTTTCGGACCGGCGGCGGATTGGTCGTCGACATGATCGTGCTCGCCGTCGGCATCGTCGGCCTCGGCGCGACGGCGTGGTTCGTGGAATGGCGCGGCCGCAAGCCCCGGGTGGCGTCGTGAGGACAAGCGCGATGCACCGGATCGCCGTCGCATGGCTTATCGCCCTGCTCGCGGCTTGGCCGGTCGCGCCTTGGCCGGTCGCAGCTCAGGAGGCGCCCCGTGCGCCGGGCGTCCCGATGGTGGTGTCGCCGCCCTCCGGGGCCGGGAGCAAGGAGGCGGAGCCGGGCGATCCGAGCCTGTCGCCGGAATGCCGCGTCCCGGGCTCGCAGCTCTACACCCTGTCCCAGCTTCCGGCGGTGAAGGCGGCGTTGCAGAAGAACCGCCCGGTGCGGGTGCTCGCCATCGGCGGCAACGCCGCGCCCGGGGCCTCGGCGACCTATCCGGTCAAGCTCGAGACGGCGCTGGAGCGCGCGATGCCCAACGTCGACGTGGTGATGGAATATCGCGGCCTCCAGGGCGAGATCGCCTCGGGCGCGGCCGAGCGGCTGCGCAGCATGGTCGCCGACGTGGAGCCGGACCTCGTGATCTGGCAGGTCGGCACCCACGACGCCCTCGCCCGGGTCGAGCTCGACGCCTTCACCGACGCCCTCACCGAGACCGTGAAGTGGATCAAGTCGCACGACATCGACGTGGTGCTGGTCGACCCGCTCTACACCGCGAGCCTCGCGGCGGACGCCTACTACACCAGCATCGTCCAGTCGGTGCGCACCGTGGCGACGCAGGAGAAGGTGCCGCTGGTGCTGCGCTACGACGCGATGCGCTACCTCGCCGGGCGTAGCGACAAGGGCGAGGGCCACATGCTCGGCCAGCAGTTCCGCCTCAACGACCTCGGCCTGCGCTGCATGGCCGAACACGTCAGCCGCGCGATCACGCTGTCGCTGCAGCAGCCCGAGGCCACCGGAACCGCGGGAGCGACGGCGCCGAAGCCCACCGGTACCGCGGGGGCGACGGCGGTGCCGGCGAGGCCCTGAGGCCGGCAAAGCCGTGACGTTGGTAAGACCCTGACGTTGGTAAGACCCTGACGTTGGTAAGACCCTGACCCTGCCCCATTAACCCCGCCGCAACGGCGGCCGGGTTAGGGCTCGGGGCCGATCCGCGCGGGATCGAGGAGGCGGACATGGCGGCGGCGACCCTCGGCTCGGCCGTCCACCGCCTGCGCGCCGCCATGTCCGCC
>NZ_VRUX01000041.1:0-17065 GCF_008039885.1 Methylobacterium sp. WL103 | reverse complement strand
TCGACCGCAACGGCTTCGGCTACACCCTGAACCGCGCCACCGGCGAACTCCTCGTCGCCGAGAAGTTCGACCCGGTCGTCAACTGGGCCTCCAAGGTCGACATGGACAAGGGGTCGAAGACCTACGGCCGGCCGCTGGTCTTGTCGAAGTACTCCACCGAGCAGAACGGTGAAGATACCAACTCCAAGGGTATCTGCCCGGCGGCCCTCGGCACCAAGGACCAGCAGCCTGCTGCGTTCTCGCCGAAGACCAACTTGTTCTACGTGCCCACCAACCACGTCTGCATGGACTACGAGCCGTTCCGGGTGACCTACACCCCGGGCCAGCCCTACGTCGGTGCGACCCTGTCGATGTACCCCGCGCCGAACAGCCATGGCGGCATGGGCAACTTCATCGCCTGGGACGGCGTCGAGGGTAAGATCAAGTGGTCGAACCCCGAGCAGTTCTCGGTCTGGTCGGGTGCTCTCGCCACCGCCGGCGACGTGGTCTTCTACGGCACGCTCGAAGGCTACCTGAAGGCCGTCGACTCCAAGACGGGTAAGGAACTCTACAAGTTCAAGACCCCGTCGGGCATCATCGGCAACGTGATGACCTACCAGCACAAGGGCAAGCAGTACGTCGGCATCCTGTCGGGTGTCGGTGGCTGGGCCGGCATCGGCCTCGCGGCCGGCTTGACCGACCCGAACGCCGGCCTCGGCGCGGTGGGTGGTTACGCCGCCCTCTCGAGCTACACCAACCTCGGTGGCCAGCTCACCGTCTTCGCCCTGCCGAACTAATCGGTCGCACGAAACGGCTTGAAATGAATGCCGGCGCGGGTTTCCGCGCCGGCATTCTTATGATTAGAATGCCCCTCAAGAAGGCCGCGAAAGGCCGCCTGAGAGCGGCATGACCTTCAGGTCTCAGGGAGATTACAGCGTTGCATTACCTCAGCAAATCCGTCACGCGGCCGTTCCTGGCCGCCCTCGCCCTAGCGTCCGTTTCGATGGTCGCCGTACATGCTGAGGATGCCAAGCCCGCCGATCCCGCCCTCGCCAACTCGCTGAACACCGCCGACAAGTCGGCCGAGCCCGACGACAAGCTCCTGAAGAAGGACGCCGCAGTGAAGGTCGAAGAGGGCAAGTACTTCGACGCCGAAGGTCACCCGACCTTTCACATCACCGATGCCGGCAAGAAGTTCGACTGGTACACCTACTCCGGGTACCGCCGCTATCACGCCGAGTGCCACGTCTGCCACGGCCCGGACGGCATGGGCTCGACCTATGCGCCGGCTCTGAAGGACTCCCTCAAGCACCTCTCCTACGAGGAGTTCATCGGCATCCTCGCCGGCGGCAAGCAGGACGTGAGCTCCTCGGACCAGAAGGTCATGCCGGCTTTCGGCGACAACAAGAACGTCATGTGCTACTCGGACGACCTCTATGTCTACCTGAAGGCCCGCGCCTCCGGCGCCATGGGCCGCGTCCGCCCGGGCGACAAGGAAGACAAGCCCGAGGCCGCCAAGAAGGCCGAGAAGGAGTGCATGGGCGGCTGATGCGCCGCGCACGCACCCATGCCGCCATGGCGCTCGCGCTCCTGCCGTTCCTGGCAGGCGCGCGGGTGGCTGATGCGCAGCATCTCCCCGACCTCGTCACCGCAGACGTCCTTCGCGTCTGTGGCGATCCAGGCAACATGCCGTTCTCCGAACGCAAGGAAGACGGCTTCGAAAACCGCATCGCGGGCATCATCGCCGACGAGCTCAAGGTCAAGGTCCGCTATTACTGGCTGACGCAGGGTCCCGGTTTCGTCCGTAACACCCTCGGCACCGGCCTGTGCGACCTGATCGTGGGGTCGGCCCTCGGTAGCGAGGGCGTGCAGAACACCAACCCGTACTACCGTTCGTCCTACACGCTCCTCGTCAAGAAGGGCGGCCTCGCCGGGGTCACTGGGCTCGACGATCCCAAGCTCAAGGGCAAGCGCATCGGCGTGATCGCCGGGACGCCGCCTGTGAACCGGATGGGCGATCTTGGCCTGATCTCGACCATGAAGGCCTACGCGCCCTACCAGCTCGATCCGTCACGCAAGAACCAGACAGTGGGCGCCGAGATCGTCTCCGACCTCGCGGCCGGACAGATCGACGCCGCCGTACTGTGGGGGCCGTCCGCCGGGTGGCTGGCCAAGCAGAGCGGCACGGCGATGGACGTGATCCCGCTCCTGAAGGAGCCCGACCGGCCACCGATGAGCTACCGCATCGCGATGGCCGTGCGGATCGGCGAGAACGACTGGAAGCGCTCGCTGAACACGATCCTGCGCAAGCGCCGGGCCGACATCGAAAAGGTGCTTCGCGACTTCGACGTGCCCCTACTGGACGAAGAAGAGAACAAGCTTCTCGCGCCCGAAGAGCACTGAGAAGAGGGCCGACGCGTAGTTCGTTACCAAACGGGCGCGAAACGACGAAGGATCGGGCGAAAGCCCGGCCCTTCGTCGTTTCGCGCCAGCGTCAGTTCCGCTGGATGCCGCTTCGGTCGAGCTTGGCCAGCGCCTCCGAGACCGTCTCACCGCCGATGACGAGATCGGGGGCGATCTCGGCCAGCGGCACAAGCACGAAGGCGCGCTCGCGGACGTAGCGGTGCGGCAGGACGAGGCGTTCGTCCGAGACCGCAGCCCCGGCATAGTGCAGCACGTCGATATCGATCACCCGCGGTCCCCAACGGCGCTCACGAATGCGGCCGAGGTCGCGCTCGACGCCGAGGCAGGCATCGAGCAGGGAATGGGGGTCTAGGTCGGCCTCGATCGCGAGCGCACCGTTCAGGAACCAGTCCTGATCGGTCTCGCCCCAGGGCGGGGTCCGGTAGTCGGCCGACCGCGCGACGACCCGGAGGCCAGGCACCCCGGCGAGCCCCTCCACGGCTGCAGCCAAGTGCGCAGCCTTGTCGCCGATGTTGCTGCCGAGGCCGAGATAGGCGCGTGTCATGCCCGCGCCTCTTGCCGGCGGGTGATCACCACCGCCACTCCGTCGAGGACCGCCGGCACCGGCGCGCTCGGCTTGTCGATCCGCACGGTGATCGTGTCGATGGCGGTAAAGCGTTCCAGGATCTCGGCGGCGATGGCTTCGGCCAGGGCTTCGATCAGGTCGAAGCGCCGCTCGGCTGCGATCGCGACCGCGATCGCCGTGAGGTCGGCGTAGCTCACGGTTCGCGTCACGTCGTCGGAGCGGCCGGCGGGACCGAGATCGAGGCCGACGTCGAGCGACAGGTAGAAGCGCTGGCCAAGGCGCGTCTCCTCCGGCAGGACGCCGTGGTGGGCGAAGACTGCGATGCGCTCGACGAGGATGCGGTCGCTCATCGACGGTCTCCCGGGCGCAGCACCGCGTCGACCACGCGCATCGCATCGACATGAGCGGCCACGTCGTGGACCCGGACGATGTCGGCCCCCAGCGTGGCCGCCAAGGCATGCGCCGCGAGCGACCCGTGGAGCCGGTCGGCCGGCGCGGTCTCGCGATCGTGCAGGCGCCCGAGCAGCGACTTTCGCGAGACGCCGACGAGGACGGGGAAGCCGAGCGCGCGGATCTCGGGCAGGTGCCGCAGCGCTTCCAGATGCTGCTCCCAGCTCTTGCCGAAACCGATGCCCGGATCGAGCACGATGTCGCCGTCGGGGATGCCGGCGCGGCGGGCGATGCCGAGCGAGACCTCGAAGAAGCGCAGCATGTCGGCGACGATGTCGAGGCCGGGATCGATCGTCTCGCGGTTGTGCATGATCATCACCGGCGCGCCGTGGTCAGCGGCGACGTGGGCGATGTCGGGCTCGCGCTGCAGGCCCCAGACGTCGTTCACGAGGCGGGCACCGGCTGCGAGCGCGCACTCGGCCGTGGACGCCTTGTAGGTGTCGATCGAGATCGGCACGGAGAGCCGGTTCGCCAACGCCCGGATCGCGGGCAGGACGCGTGCCTGCTCCTCGTCGGCCGGCACCGGGACGTGTCCGGGACGAGTCGACTCGCCACCGATGTCGATCAGCGCGGCACCCTCGGCAGCAAGCGCGTCGGCTTGCCGGCACGCGGCCTGCTCGTCGACGAAGCGGCCGCCATCCGAGAACGAATCGGGCGTGACGTTGAGGATGCCCATCACGAGGGTCCTCCGGCCGAGATCCGGCAGCAGGTCGGCGAGGGCGGCGGGTCGATGGCTCAAGGGGCGTCGCTTCTCAAGGGTCTGCGCGGGCCGCTCCCGCGGGGTCGATGTGGCCGGTTTTTCGAAGCGAAGCAACGGCGCCCGTCGCGCACGAAAAAAGCCGCCCGGAGCGGGGCGGCCTTTCGAACGTTCGCGGCGGACGGCGCCGTCTCAACCGCGGTAGCAGCGGATCTCGGCCTCGGCCTGGGCGCGGCGGAGGTCGGCGACCTTGTCGTCGAACACCTTCGTCGACTTGAACTCGTTCGAGCGGGCGCCAACGCCCTGGCGCATCGACAGCACCGTGCTCGCCTGCACGTACTTGTCGTAGGGGAGGATCGCGGCGAGCTGATCGACCGAGCAGGTGCAGCGCCGCATCGCCTCGCGGGTCTGGCCGTTGGCAGCCATGCACCCGAACACGTAGTCGACGCGGGCGTCGGTCGGATAGTCGTTCTCGGCCTCTGCCGCGGCGACGGGGATCGCCAGCATCGCCAGCGCGACCCCGGACAGGGCTAAGCCCTCAACCAGCTTTCTGATCATAGCTCAGCCGCTCCTCCAAGAGTTCGCCGCCCTCGGTATTCTTCGATTGCGCCTCGATCGAGATGATCTCGCCGGGCACCTCGGGCGAGGTGACGAAGGTGTAGGTCATGTTGTCCATGCCGCGCATGCGCTGGGCGAGCGCGTCGCCGGCGAAGGGCTTGGTCACCACTTGCCAGGCGTCGACCGTGCGGCCCTTGTAGTCGACCTTGATCGGCGTGACGGTGGCGCCGTCGCGCAGCCCCTTGCGGATTGCGAGCTTGAGGTAGCGCGGGTTGGCCTGCAGCACCCGGGCAAGGTTGGTCAGGTGGTTCTCGAGGAACAGCGGGATCACCGGGTTGCCGGGCATGTCCTCGAACGGGCCGGCCGGGAACCGGTTCGTACCCGAGAACATCTCGACGCCGATGTTACGGCCGTCCCCGCCCTTACCGGGCTCGAGGGTGAGCTTGATCGTGTCGTCGAGGGGCGGCCCGAACGGCCCCTTCGCAATGCCGGAGCGGCGCAGGTAGTCGTAGGTCAGGGTGGTGCCGGCGGCAGCGTTCTTGAGCTGGGGCTGCTCGAACAGCAGGTCGGCCGCGCTCGGGATCGCGCTCGCGTTCGCCTTCTCGGGCGCTGCGGCAGGGGCAACGGGCGCTGCGGCGGGGGCAGGGGGCGCCGCCTCGACGGCCAGCGCCGGAGCGACGGCGAGCAAGGTTGCGGCGATGACGAAACACTTCACGAGAGGGCGTCCTCCTTATTGGGCGCCGGGATGTTGGCCCCGATCGTCCGGTAGGTGTAGTCGGGCGGGGTCTCCGCCGCCTCCTCGACGGCCAGCGCCCGCACCTTGGCATGTAGCAGCGAGAGCGAGCAGGCCGGGTCGGTTGCCGCCGCATCGCCAGCCAGCGCCAGCGCCTGACAGCGGCAACCGCCCCAATCCTTCTCGCGCCGGTCGCAGGAGCGGCAGGGCTCCTGCATCCAGTCTGTGCCGCGATAGGCAGTGAAGGCCGGCGAGTTCGCCCAGATGTCGCCGAGGGAATGCTCGGTCACGTGCCAAAACTCGAGGTGGCTGATCGTCTCGGCCGCATGGCACGGCAGCACCTTGCCCTGCGGCGTCACGTTGATGAGCTTGCGGCCCCAGCCGCCAGCGCAGGCCTTCGGGTACTTCGCGTAGTAGTCTGGCACGACGAGGTCGATGACGAGCTGGCCCTTCAGCCGCTCGCGCGCCGCCTCCACGATGCGGATCGACTGATCGACCTGAGCCTTATCCGGCATCAGCGCGGCGCGGTTCACGTAGGCCCAGCCGTAATACTGGGTGTGGGCCACCTCGAGCCGCTTGGCGCCGAGCTTCACGGCGAGATCGATGAAGCCCTCGACCTCGTGGATGTTGCCGCGGTGGATCACCGAGTTCAGCGTCAACGGCAGTCCGAGCTCGGTCACCTTGGCGGCGAACTCCATCTTCTGCGGCTGCGCGTTCTTCAGGCCACCGATCTTCTCGGCGTTGGCCGCGTCCACGCCCTGCACCGAGAGCTGCACGTGATCGAGGCCGACGTCGTAGAGCGCCTGGAGCTTGCCCAGCGCACCGCCGACGCCGGAGGTGATGAGGTTCGAATAGAGCCCGAGCTTGGCGCAGGTCTCGGTGATTTCGACGATGTCGTTGCGCGCGGTCGGCTCGCCGCCGGACAGGTGGACGTGCAGAACGCCGAGGGCCGCGGCCTCTGTCAGCACGCGCTGCCACGTCGCGGTGTCGAGCTCGCGCGAGCGCCGATCGAGGTCGAGCGGGTTCGAGCAATATGGGCAACGCAGCGGGCAGCGATGCGTCAGCTCGGCGAGCAGCCCGACCGGGGCCGGGATCGCCGCCGCGTTCGGGGTGATCGCGTTCATCGCTCCAAGACCCTCTTCGCGGCGAGGTCGTTCAGCATGGCCAGCACGTCGACCTCGATGACGCGCGGGTCGGCGGCGTAGGTCTGGCCAAGCCGGTCGGCGATCGCCGCGACGCTGGTTTGGCCGTCGACGAGGTTGAGGACCGCGACGGCGTTGTCGTCGAGGTCGAAGGTGCGCTCGGGGGCGAGCAGGACGTGCTTGTCGCGGGTCTGGTCGAAGCGCATCCGCACGCCGCGCGGCAGGCGCGGCACGTCGGCGGCCGTGAGCCGGCCGGTCCCCGGCGCCTGGGTCTGCGTCTCGGCGACGAGACCGGCGCCGGGCGTCCAGGCGTCCGGCGGGATCATCCCGGGGGCGACGTAGGCGAAGTACAGCGCGTCGAGCTGCGTCCACAGCACGTTGCACTTGAAGGTCAACGCCGCCATCGCCTGCCGCTGCAACGCGGGGGTGGTGGCGTGGCGCTTGACATAGTCGAGGGCGAAGTCGGCGTCGCGGGGCGCCTGCGTCATGCGCTTCTCGAAATAGGCCAGCGTCTCCTTGGTGATGAAGTCGTAGTTCTTCAGCATGCCCGAGACGCGCTCGGAGATGATGTTCGGCGAGAACATCTCGGTCAGCGACGACGCGATGGCTTCGAGCAGCGAGCGCTCGGAAACGAAGTGGACGTAGGCCTCGACCGAGAACTTGGTGGCCGACAGGATGCCGTCGGTGGACTCGACGTAGTCCCGGCGGAAGCCGACGCCCTCGGCAAGCTTCAGCCAGCGTTCGATGCCGCCGTCGCCAGGCGCGTCGCCGTCGTGGTCGACGATGCGCTGGCGCCAGACGCGGCGGAGCGAGGCGTCGGTCATCCGCGCCAGCACCGCGGCGTCCTTCACCGGGATCATCGCCTGGTAATAGTAGCGGTTCAACGCCCAGGCCCGGACCTGGTCCTTGCTCAGCTTGCCGTCGTGCAGCAGGCGGTGAAACGGATGCAGGTTGTGGTAGCGCCGGGCGCCGATGTCGCGCAGCGCCGCCTCCAGTTCCTCGGGGCTCAGCAGCCGCTCGGAAGTCTCGGATTGGGGGGTCGGGAACACTGCGTTCATGGCGTCACCAAGCGTCCGTTCGGAGGCGTTTCCTGGTCGTCTCGTCGTGCGCCGCGTCTGGCGGCGGCGTCTCGGCGCAATCGAATCGCGCACGTCTCGTCATGAGATAGGTCGCGGCACCGGCAAATGCCAACCGCGCCCGGTCGTCGCCGTCAGAGGCTCAAGGTGAGCCCGTCATGGGCGATCGTCCAACCCTCGGCCTCGACCGCCTCGCGCTCGGGCGAACCTTCGACGAGGACGGGATTGGTGTTGTTGATGTGCACGAAGACGCGCGACCCGATCGCGACGTCCTTGAGGCCGGCGATCGAGCCCCCGTCGCCCCGCATCGGCACGTGCCCCATGCGCCAGCCGGTCTTGGTGCCGACACCGGCGCGGATCATGTCGTCGTCGTGGAGTACCGTGCCGTCGAAGAGCAGCGCGTCGACGCCCGCAATCCGCGCCTTCAGGTCCTCGGTCACGCGGGCGCAGCCGGGGATGTAGGCGAGCCGCCGTCCGTCGGCCTCGATCATCGCGCCGACCGTGGTCTCGGATTCGGCGCCGAGCTCCATGCTGGCATCCTCCAGCCAGAGCGGCACCTTGCCGGGCACCGCGAACAGTGTGACGGCCAAGCCGGGGAGCGGCTCGAAGCGCATGCCCAGGGTGATCGCCTCGCGGGCGACGACGCCCTCGGCCATCACGTCGAAGACGCGGTTGTCCGCGACCGAATCGAGGATGCTGCCGGTGCCGTAGAGGGTGTAGGGTTGGCCTTCGCGGAGCGTCAGCAGGCCGGCGACATGATCGACGTCACCGTTGGTGAGCAGCACGGCGCGGATCGGCGAATGCCGAAGTCCTTCCCGCGGATGCATCACCGGGTTGTCGAAGAATTGCTGCCGGATGTCCGGCGAGGCGTTCACCAGGAGCCAATCCGTGCCGTCCGCAGACACCGCGATGCTCGACTGGGTCCGCGGCCTGACGCGGTTCGGCTCGGTTCTCGCGAGCTGGCAGTTCGGGCAGCGGCAATTCCACTGGGGAAGGCCGCCGCCAGCAGCCGAGCCAAGGATTACGACGCGCATGGAATGGTCCGATGCAGCCAACAATCCTCAGCTCGGCGCGACACCTCAGTTGAAGGTGTCGATCTCGGCGGACTCGTAGCTCGTGACTTCCATGCCGACGCAGATTTCGGAAACGATCGGGGCAGCCCAGGTCATGGTGTTTCTCCGTCTGATTGCGAGCATCCGGTGCCGAAAAGGTAAACTTAAGGATACCCTAAGACACTGATGGCGCTTTTGTTTTCCAGCGCGGCACGGGTATCCGCAATTCCCGCTCCGGCTTCAAGCACTAAATTGCCGGATGCTCCCAAATTTTTGTGAGGATCCACCCGCCCGAACGTCGCACCGGTCAGTGCCGGTAGTCCGGACCGCGGGAGTCCAGCATGAAGCCGCGTCCGCGCACGGTGACGAGGAGCGGACCACCGTGGCGGACGAAGTCGGCCATCTTCGTGCGCAGGTAGCCGACGTAGACGTCGACCACGTTCAGCGAAAGGCCGCCCTGGCTCGCCCACAGCCGCTCGAAGATGTCGGCGCGGGAGACCGGGCGGTTCACGCTCTCCATCAGCATGGCCAGCAGCTCGGCCTCGCGCGGGGTCAGGCGGGCCGACGCCTCGCCGCAGGTGACCTGCCGGGTGTCGAGGTCGAGGACGAGCTTACCCGCGTTGATCAGCGTGCGAGGCCCCTCCGCCGCCTGACGGCGCATCAGGTGCGTGCGCAGCCGCGCCACCAGCTCGTCGAACACGAAGGGCTTGACGATGTAGTCGTCGGCCCCGAGCGCGAGGCCTTCGGCCCGGTCGCGAATCTCGTCGCGTGCCGAGAGGAACAGGATCGGGCCGGGATAGCCGCCCTCGCGCAAGGAGCGGCACACGTCGTGGCCCGACCCGTCGGGCAGGGTGATGTCGAGCACCACCGCCTCCGGGCTCTCGTCGCGAGCGGCGGCCAGCGCGTCGCCGACGCAGCCGGCGGTGTCGACGGAGAAGCCCTCTGCCTCGAGGCCGCGGGTGAGCAGGCCACGGATGTCGATGTCGTCCTCGACCACGAGGATTCGCGTCATGCCGCGTCGTCCTTCCGAATTTGTCGATCGTCCCGGCTCGCCGTGTCGTCGCCCTCCACGGTGAGGTCGAGAGGCGGGAGGTCCAGCGTGACCCTCGCCCCGCGGCCGTCCTCGCCAGGGCCGAGGCGGATTGTGCCATCATGCTGTTCGATGAGCCAACGCGCCAGGGCCAATCCGATCCCGAAGCCCATCTCCGCCGGGCGGTCGCCGCGCCGAAAGCGCTCGAACAACGTCTGCTCGTGGTTGCCGAAACCCGGCCCGTCGTCGGTGACCGTGATGCGCGCCGGCGCCGCGCCGCCGCCGGACAGGGCGACGACGACCCGGGTGAGCCCTGTGGCGTGGCGCAGCGCGTTGTCGATCAGGCTCTCGACGACCTGGCGCATCCACTCGCGGTCGGCCAGCACTTCGAGGTCTCGCGCACCCGGCTCGAAGGTCAGCGCGACGCGGCGTCGGGCGGCCTCCGATGCGAGGTTGTCGACCGCCTCGGCCAGGACCGGGGCGAGCCCGAGGGCCCGGCGGTCGAGCTCGATCTCGCCCGATTCCGAGCGGGCGACACGCAGGAGATCCTCCACACGCAGCTTCAGCCGCATCGCGCGCTTGCGGATGGTGGCGAAGGCCGGGGCGTGATCGGTGATGCGGGGTCCGGCGCGGGCCGCGAGGTCGCATTCCCCGAGGATGACGGTCAGCGGGGTGCGCAGCTCGTGACTCACGTCGGCGAAGAAGCGGCGGCGCGAGCGGTCGACCGCCTCGAGTCGGGCGTTGGCGGCGCGAAGGTCGGCGGTGCGGGCCTCGACCGTGTCCTCCAAGGCCGCGCGGTCGGCGGCAACGCGGCCTTCGCGGCGAGAAAGGCGTGCCGCCATGCGGTTGACGTTGGCGACCAACAGGCCGAGCTCGTCGCGGGTCGCGACGGACAAGCGCGTGTCGAGCTTTCCGCCGCCGATGGCGCCGGCGGCCCGGCGCACGGCCTCGATCCGCGCCAAAGTCGGCCGGGTGATGCTCCGCCACAGCAGCACGACGAGCCCGAGCGCGCCGAGCACCGCCAGGGCCGCCGCGATCCGCAGGCGGCGCGACAGCTCGCGGGCCGCATCCGAGCCCAGCACCATGCTGCGGCGCTCGGCCTCGATCAGGAACGAGAGCGGCTGCCCGGTCATCGCGCCGAAGCCGTTGAGCGCACCCTTGATCGAGTTCTGGCGCTTCTCGGAATCGGTCTCGCGGACGATCTGAGACACCTGCCGGTCGAGGATCACCCGGGCCGCGCGCAGCTGCGCCATCGGCCGGCTGCGCAAGGCGTATTGCATCCGGTCCAACGGGTCGTCGCTTCCGGCGACGGATCGCGACAGCGCCTCGTCGACGGTCGTGAGCGCGCGGTCGACGTTGCTCCGCGCGATGCCCATCGCTTCCGGCGCGAGGTCGGGGTTGCCGATGGTCTCGACCGCGGCCATGCCGAATTGGGTCATCCGGCCCGACAGCTCGGCCAGGAGTTCGAGGCGCCCCTGCGCGGCGAGCGTCCGGTCGATCGTCTGCTCGGCGGCGCCGATCGCGGCGAGCACGCCGGCCGCCGCCAGCACGACGACGAGGGCGATCGACCCGAGCAGCAAGGCGAAGCGGACCTTTAGCGAACGCATCGTCCCTTTCCCAATCGATCCTGTTTCCGGCCGCGTCGCGATGGAGCGAACGCCGCCAGCACGGCCTCTTCGGATCAGCTTTTCGGTCGAATCCGTGGGAAAGCCAACTCAGCCGGCGGGGGCGAACCGTCCTCAATCCCGGTTGGCGCCGCCCTCGGCCTCCTCGACCTCGCGGCTCTCCTCGACCTCCGGGGCGACCTGTCCGTAATTGAGCACCGCCACCAGCGTCATGCCGCCGAAGACGTTGCCGACCAACGTCGGCACGAAGAACCGCTCGGCGTACTCGCCCATCGTCGCCGCGCCGGTGACCACGAGGTAGAACGCCTCGACCGATCCCGCGACGATGTGGGCGAGGCCGCAGAGGGAGACCAGCCAGGTCATCAGAAAGATCACCAACGGCGCCGCCGTACCGGTGGCCGGCAGGAACCAGACCATCAAGGCGATCATCCAGCCGGCGAAGATCGCCTTCAGCACGGTGTCCCAGAACGGAAACGCGATGGCCTGGTGGCTGATCTCGGCAAAGGCCGCCTTCACCGACGGCTCGAAGGCGCCGGTATGGGCGAGCACGGTCGCGATCGCCAGGGTCGCCAGGATGTTGCCCGAGAGCACGATCGCCCAGAGGCGCAGCACCCGCCACGCGGTCTTCGCCGAGCGGTCGTGTAGCAGCGGCAGGATCGGCGTGATGGTGTTCTCGGTGAAGAGTTGCTGCCGCCCGAGCACCACCACCAGGAAGCCCACCGCATAGCCCATCGTGGTGAGGAGCTTTGTCCACTCGCCCTCGGGCAGATGGGTCTTCAGCACGCCAGGCACGATCAGCGACAGTGCGATGCTCAAGCCCGCGGCGAAGGCCGAGAGGAACAGCGCCCCGCCGTCGCGGCGCAACTCCTCATTGCCCTCGCGCCGGATCACCTCGTGCAGCACGAAGGCATCCGGGCGGCCGATCTCGGCCACGGCCTCCTTGTGCGCGTCGTGCCGGGCTTCCTTGTCGTCGGGCTTCCGCTCGGCCATCACGCATACGCTCCACGAACCGGAAAAACTGGGACGGGCTGCCGTCAGCCGCGCAGGCGCGCCACCAGCGCCTCGATCTCGGCCCGCGCACGCGCCACCGAGGCGGCATCCTTGCCGCGGGCGACGATGCGGTTGGCGAACCCGTCCTTCGTCATCGAAGGATAGGATCCAATCGATACGTCCGCGTAGGACTTCGCGATCTCAGCGAGGTCGGCGGCGTAGTTGCCCTCGGGCAGGTTGCCGGCCTCGACAGTCTCGGAGAGCATCCGGGCGCCGGTGGGCAGGGTCGGGCCGACCTGGTCGAGCATCGCCTGCATGATCGAGGGCACGCCGGCCATGACGAAGACGTTGCCGATGCGGAAGCCCGGCGCCTTCGAGATCGGGTTGGCGATCAGGTCGGCGCCGTCCGGGATCCGCGCCATGCGCAGTCGGGCTTCGTTCAGGTCCTCGGGCTTGTGCCGCTCCAGCAGCATCGCCTTGGCGCGCGGGTCGACGTCGATGCCGACGCCGAAGGCCTTGGCGACGCAGTCGGCGGTGATGTCGTCGTGGGTCGGGCCGATGCCGCCGGTGGTGAACAGGTAGGTGTGGGCCGCGCGGAGCGCGTTCACCGCGCCGACGATCGCGTCCGGCTCGTCGGGCACGATCCGCACCTCGCGCAGGTCGATGCCGACCGCGGTGAGATAGTCGGCGATCGTGCCGATGTTCTTGTCCTTCGTCCGGCCGGACAGGATCTCGTCGCCGATCACGAGGATTGCGGCGGTCATCGCGGTGGGATCGATTGTCATGGGGCTCGTCGTCCTGGGTTGCATCGCAGATAGCGCGGCGGAGGGCGCGCGACCACCGAGGGTGCCTTCATGCGCGGGCACGTGTCGGCTATGCACTGCGACCGCAACGCAGCCAGGACCCGATGCAGTTTCCCACACCCCTGATCGAAGGCCGCCTGGTGCAGCGCTACAAGCTCTTCCTCGCCGACGTGGACCTGGCCGACGGCACGCGCGTCACCGCGCATTGTGCCAACCCCGGCGCGATGCTGGGCCTGAAGGAAGCCGGGAACCGCGTCCTGCTCTCGCCTGCCAACAGCCCGTTCCGGAAGCTCACCTATTCCTGGGAACTGGTGGAGGCGAACTTGCCCGGCGGCCCGCAATGGGTCGGCATCAACACGATGCGCCCGAACGCGCTGGTCGCCGAAGCCTTCGCCGCAGGCGGCCTCGCGCCGCTGTCCGGCTACACGGCGCTGAAGCCAGAGGTCCGCTACGCTGCGGCGAGCCGCGTCGACTTCCTCGCAAGCGGGGGCGGGCTCCCGCCGGCCCACGTGGAGGTGAAGAACTGCCACCTGATGCGGCAGGCGGACCTCGCCGAGTTCCCCGACTGCGTCGCGGCCCGGAGTGCGCGGCACATGCGCGACCTTGCCGAGGTGGTCGCCGGCGGCGGCCGCGCGGTCGTCATCGTCGTGGCGCAGATGCAGGCGGAAGCCTTCGACGTCGCCCGCGACCTCGATCCGGCTTTCGACCGCGCCTTTCGGGACGCGCGGGCAGCCGGAGTGGAGACCTACGCCTACCGCTGCCGGATCGACCCGGAGGGGGTGACGGTCGCCGACGCGATCCCGATCGTCACGCCGGATTAGCGGCGACCCGCTCGAACATCCGGTTCAGCCGGGTGCGGCCGGTCTCGCGGTAGCCGTGGCCTTCCAGGAGCTTCGGCAGGTCGATCTGCCACTGATCGACGCCGTCCTCGATCACAAGCAGCTTCGGCAGCAGGGCCGGGGGCGCCTCGCGAAGGAACGGCTCGAGGATTAGGTCCTCGGCACCCTCCACGTCGAGCTTGATCGCGTCGATGCGGGTCAGGCCCTCGGTGCGCACGAGGTCCATCAGGGTCACCGCCGGCACCTTGATCTGCGCGCTCTCGTTGGTGCCGACGATCTTCAGGCTCGATTCACCGCGGTTGCGCGGGTCGACGAACAGCGTCAGCTCGCCGGCCTTGTCGGCGACGGCGCAGGCCACCGCCTTCACGGTGTGGAACGGGTTCTGAGCGATGTTGTAGGTCAGCCGGTCGAAGATGTCGGGCTGCGGCTCGACCGCGAGGATGCGCGCACGCGGCCCGGCGAAGGCCGCCACGAACAAGGCGTAGGCGCCGATGTTGGCGCCGATGTCGAGGAAGGTGCAGCCCGGCTCCAGGCGCGCCTTCAGCAGGGCGCGCTCCTGCGGGTCGAAGAATTGCGGCGTGAACAGCACCTTCTTCTCGCAATTGTTGTTGTAGGGGTGCAGCCGCATCCGGGCGCCGAGCCGCTCGACGTCGAGGGGCTTGCCGCGCATCAGCGTGATCGCGAGGCGCCGCAGGAACATCGCCATCCGGCGGCCGCGCCAGGAATCGGGCGAGAACCGCACGGTCCGCCGGGCGATCGCCGCGACGAGGCCGGCCGGGGCGTAGGTGCCGTAGGGCTGATGGTCGCTCATGCCCCGGGCTGATGCCAGCCGCGCCGCCGGCCCGCAAGCATCTCGCGCGTTGCCCATCGCTGCGCCGGCTCTTAAGCGAGGCGCGGGACGCGAAAGGCCACGACCATGGACAGCTTCGATTCGGACGGCGTGCGGATCGCCTACATCGACGTGCCGGCCGTCGGCGGGACCGGCGACCCGGTCTTTCTGATCCACGGCTTCGCCTCGAACCACGCGGTCAACTGGGTCAACACGACGTGGGTGCGCACGCTGACCCAGGCCGGCTACCGCGCCATCGCCCTGGACAACCGCGGCCACGGCGAGAGCGAGAAGCTCTACGACCCCGCCCGCTACGGCTCCGAGGACATGGCGGGCGACGCCGTGCGCCTCCTCGACCATCTCGGGATCGCGCGCGCCGACATCATGGGCTACTCGATGGGGGCCCGCATCACCGCGCACCTCGCCCTCGACCACGCGGCGCGCGTCCGCTCGGCGCTGATCGGCGGCCTCGGCCTGCACCTCGTCGAGGGAAAGGGCCTGCCTTCCGGCATCGCCGAGGCGCTCGAGGCGCCCGCGGGCACGAAAGCCGCGAACCCGACCGCTGCCGCCTTCCGCATCTTCGCCGAGCAGACGAAGAGTGACCTGCGCGCGCTCGCCGCCTGCATGCGCGGCTCGCGCCAGACCCTGTCGCGCGCTGAGATCGGGCAGATCGAGGTGCCTGTCCTCGTCAGCGTCGGCACCCTCGACACCGTCGCCGGCTCCGGGCCGGCGCTCGCCGCGCTGATGCCGAACGCGCAGAGCCTCGAGCTCGAAGGGCGCGACCACAGCTCCGCCGTCGGCGCCAAGCCGCACCGCGACGGGGTGCTGGCCTTCCTCGCGGCGCGCCCGTGACGGCGAGGATTGACCAGTTCGGCCGGCTCGACTAGGAACGCCCTCGTCATCGCGGCTCCTCTGAGGGGCCGCTTGGCGTTTTCATACGCACCCGCGAACGGCCGACACGGCCGCTCTGTCGTCCCGAGCCGCAAGGCCGGCGGGAAGAGGAGGGCGCGTTCCTCGAATTCTCGTTTGCGAGAGGACACGCGATATGTCGAAGCGGATTCAGGCCAAGCACAAGCTCGACCGCCGCATGGGCCAGAACATCTGGGGCCGCCCGAAGAGCCCCGTGAACCGCCGCGAATACGGCCCCGGCCAGCACGGCCAGCGCCGCAAGGGCAAGATGAGCGACTTCGGCACGCAGCTGCGCGCCAAGCAAAAGCTCAAGGGCTACTACGGCAACATCACCGAGAAGCAGTTCCGCCGTTACTACGCCGAGGCCATCCGCCTGCGCGGCGACTCGAGCGAGAACCTGATCGGCCTGCTCGAGCGCCGCCTCGACGCCGTGGTGTATCGCTCGAAGTTCGTGGCGACGCCGTTCGCGGCCCGCCAGTTCGTCAACCACGGCCACATCAAGGTCAACGGGCGCCGGGTCAACATCCCGAGCTACCTCGTGAAGCCGGGCGACCTGATCGAGGTCAAGGAAGCCTCGCGTCAGCTCGAGATCGTGGTCGTCGCCTCGCAGCTCCCCGAGCGCGACGTGCCCGACTACATCGAGGTCGATCACCAGAAGATGACCGCGCGCGTCACCCGCGTGCCGGGCCTCACCGAGGTGCCGTACCCGGTGCAGATGGAACCGAACCTCGTGATCGAGTTCTACTCGCGCTGATCGGTTCGACGTTCCATCGTCATATCTATGTGACGTGTCATCGTCGTATCTGTGTGACGTTCCATCGTCATATCCTCGTGACGTTTCATCGTCGTATCTATGGGAAGGGTCGTCCGAAAGGGCGGCCCTTTTCCATGCGTGGTCAGGCGAGGTGGCGCGCGCGGTTTTGCGTTCACGCGACTTTCCACTGCCGCGCGCAACGCTTCCGTCATCCCGGGGCGCCGCAGGCGAGCCCGGGATGACGGGGAGGGTTTGGAAATGGGCCGCCAGGATGGGGCGTCGCCTGTAAACGCCCCGGAATAACCGACGCCCCTTCAGGCCTCGCGCTTCCCCACGGAGCCCGCGCGCTGGATCGCGTCCAGGGTCACGTGGCGCGCCCCCGGCCCGCCGGTGACGACGAGGCGCGTGCAGCCGGCGGCCAGCATCGCCGAGAGGGCATCGCGCAGCGACGCACCGGCCGCGATACTCGGCGCACCCACAGCCTCGCCGGGCTCGGCGGCCTCCGCCACCGTCACCAGCGCGAGACGGCGCAGCGCCCGGTCCTCCCCGACAAAGGATGCCACGAAGGCGTCGGCCGGCGCGGCCAGGAGGGCGCGCGGCGCCTCCGCCT
>NZ_VRUX01000419.1:0-3830 GCF_008039885.1 Methylobacterium sp. WL103 | reverse complement strand
GGCCCCGCCTGCGCCGGCGGCGGCCAGCATCGCGGCGATGTCGACCGCACCCTGCGCCTTGCGCTTGGCCTGCATCACCATGCCGAGGTCGATCCCGACCGCGGCCGCGCCCATCAGAGCGGTCGCGCCCAAAGCCACCAGCACCGCGACCGAGCCGCCCCGGTCCGACCGGAGATTGCGCACCCGGGCCCTCACAGGCCGCCCCGGCGCACGCTGACCGTGCTGGTGAAGACGTCCGGCGGGAGCGGGACCAGCTTGCCGAGGGCCTTCAGCCCGAGGACGGAGGAATCGTAGGTGAGTGTGACCGTGTAGACGGTGGCGTCGCTCGGGCTCGTGCCGACCGAGACCGCGACGCTGCCGGCCTTGAACATCGCGCTGGCGGCGAGGCTGCGCTGCACCACGGCCTGGGCGAGGGAGGCGCGCTCGCCGTCGCTGACGCCGGCGACCGAAGCGCGGGCCGCCTCCGCCGCGACCTGGCGCAGGGTGTGCGCCGCGCCGAGATAGATGCCGAAGGCGCAGATGCCGGCAAACAGCAGCAGCAGGACCGGCGTCACCAGTGCGAACTCGACCGCCGCGTTGCCGCCGCGGCAGGCCGTCAGCTTCCTGCCCTCGCGTCCCGCCGTCGATCCCATCGCGCGACATCCCATAGCTGCATCGCAGATTGGCGATACAACTTATCGTATGGGTCTCCGCTTAAGAAATGATGTAAATACAATCCCGAGTTGTATTAACTCTTAGGCGGCGACCGCCTCCTCGCGCGCCGCAGCAAGCATCGCGGTGATCTCGCCGGCCGGGCGTGGCCGGCTGAACAGGAACCCCTGCATCTCCTGGCAGCCCTCGGCGCGGACGGCGGCGAGCTGCTCCTCGGTCTCGACGCCCTCGACCAGGGTGGTGATGCCGAGGCTGCCGCCGAGGGCGACGAGGGCGCGGATGATCGCGCCGGCCTCGGTCGCCTTGCCGGCGTCCTGGACGAAGGAGCGGTCGATCTTCATCTTGTCGAAGGGGAAGCGGCGCAGGTAGGTCAGGCTCGAATAGCCGGTGCCAAAATCGTCCATCGAGATGCGGATCCCGGTCCGGCGCAGCAGGTGCAGGGTCTCGAGGTTGGCCTCGGTCTCGTCGAGCAGGACGCTTTCGGTGATCTCGAGCTCCAGGCGGTCGGCGCGCAGCCCGCTCGCGGCGAGGGCGAGCAGCACCGTCTGCGCGAAGGTGCGATTGCGGAGCTGGACCGCCGAGACGTTGACGGCGACGCTGATCCCCTCCGGCCAGGCCACGGCGTCGCGGCAGGCCTGGTTCAGTACCCATTCCCCGAGGGCGACGATGAGACCGGTCTCCTCGGCCACCGGGATGAAGGTGGCGGGCGAGATCAGCCCGCGTTCCGGGTGGCGCCAGCGGACCAGGGCTTCAACGCCGGTAATCCGATTGCTGCCGAGGTTGACCAGCGGCTGGTAATGCACCTCGAACAGGCCCTGCCGGAGGGCGTCGGCGAGGTCGCGCTCGATCGCGCGGCGGATTTCGGCGGTCTCGTCCATCGCCGGCTCGAACAGGCAGGCGGTGCCGCGGCCCTTGGCCTTGGCGTGATAGAGCGCGGTGTCGGCGTTCTTGAGCAGCCGGTCGATGTCGTCGGCCGCGTCGTCGGCGATGGCGATGCCGACGCTCATGCCGATCTCGACGGTGTAGCCGTCGAGGTCGTAGGGCGTGCTCACCATCGCGATCATCCGCCCGGCCAGCGCCAGCGCGCCGGAGGCGTCGGAGACCCGGTGCAGCACCGCGAACTCGTCCCCGCCGAGGCGCGCCACGAGGTCCCCCGTGCGCACCCGGGCGCAAAGCCGTTCCGAGACCGCCCGCAGCAGCGCGTCGCCGGCGCCGTGCCCGTGCATGTCGTTGATCGCCTTGAACCGGTCGAGGTCGAGGCAGAGGATCGCCAGCCGGTTGGTCTCGCCCGCGAGCCGCGGCCTGCCGAGCATGTCGAGGCCGTGCTCGCGAAACGCCGTGCGGTTCGGCAGGTCGGTCAACGCGTCGTGGCGCGCCATGTGCGCGATCCGCGCCTCGTTGCGGCGCCGTTCGGTGATGTCCTCGAAGGTCGAGACCCAGCCGCCGCCCTCGATCGTGCGGTAGCACACGGCGAGGATCCGGCCGTCGGCGAGCTCGCGTTGGATCGGCTTCGGGTCGGCGTCGAGCAGGGCCCGGCGCGTGCCCTCGCACAGGGCGTCGGCCGTGGGGGCGCCGCGGTAGCGGCCGGCGGCCACCAGCATCGCGCAGATCTCGCGCTGGGTCATGCCGACGTGCAGCCTGTCCGGAGCGATGCCGAAGAGTTCGCAATACCGCTGGTTGTAGATGACGAGGCGCGCCGCGTCGTCGAACAGGCACAGGCCCTGGGTCATGTTGCTCAGCGCCGCCGCAAAACGGTTGTTCTGCTCGACGAGGCTGGCATGCGAGGCGCGCAGCTCCGCCAGTGTCTCCGCGAGCGCGCTGCGCGTCTGGCCTTCGGAGCCGATGTCGGTGCCGATGCCGCGATAGCCGCGGAAGGTCCCGTCCTGCGCGACCACCGGCTCGCCGCCGATCCGGAACCAGCGCACGTTGCCGTCGGGATGGGCGTAGGGAAAGATGAAGCCGGCGAAGGCCTCCCGCCGGTCGATCGCGGTGACGTACGGCATCCAGGACAGGCGGTCGCCCCCGTTCGCGGCGACCCCGATCCGCGACGTGCCGGTCAGCGTCTCGGCGTTGCGCCCGAGGACGCGTTCCGCCTCGGGAGACAGGTAGCTGAAGTTCTGTGACGTGTCGGTCTCCCAGAACCAGTCGGGTTCGGTCTTCGCAAGATCTACCAAGGTTCGTACGGGCATTCGGGCACCATCGATCGTAACCCTATCCTCCAAGGCAGGCATTAAGATATTATTCGTACCGCACTTCACGATCCTGCGCGTCGTGGGCGGAGCCCCGCGCCTTCCGATGCGTTGCCTGCGGACGCGCGCCGCCGCCGCTCCGGGCCGCGGTCGCGAAACGTCGGAGGAAGGCGCATGCCGAGCGGTGGCGAGGATCTGTTTCCCGGGTTCGAGGCCCTCTGGATGGAGGCGGCCTGGGGCAAGGCCTTCGCCCGGGTCGGCGGCCCGGCGGACGCGCCGCCGCTGCTGCTGCTCCACGGCTTTCCGCAAAGCCACGCGCTCTGGCACCGCGTCGCCCCGGACTTGGCGCGCGACCATCGCGTGATCTGCCTCGACCTGCCGGGCTACGGCTGGTCGTCGGCGCCCCCGAGCGATTCCGGACACGAGCCTTACGCCAAGCGCCGGGTCGGCGCGGAGATCGTGGCTCTGATGGAGCGGATCGGCCATGTCCGCTTCGCGCTGGCCGGGCACGACCGTGGCGCCCGCGTCGCCTACCGCCTCGCCCTCGACCATCCGGGCCGCGTCTCGAAGCTCGCCCTCCTCGACGTGGTGCCGACGGCGGTGCAGTGGGCGCGGATCGAGGCCGCGCCGGGCATGAACCCGCACTGGCCGTTCCTGGCCGAGCCCGCCCCGAACCCGGAGACCGCGATCGGCCGGGACCCGGACGGCTACTTCCGGAGGCTGATCGCCGGGTGGACGGCGGGCAAGGACCTCTCGGCCTTCGACCCGCGTGCGCTCGACCTCTACGCCCAGGCCTGGGGCGTGCCCGAACGCATCCACGCGATGTGCGAGGATTACCGCGCCGGCGCCGGCCCCGACCGCGCGGCCGACGAAGCGGACATCGCGGCCGGCCGAACCCTGGCGATGCCGGCCCTGGTTCTCGCCAGCACACGCTACCTGGACCACGAAAAGCCCGAGACGGCGCTCGCGGCCTGGCGGCGGACGCTCGCG
>NZ_VRUX01000418.1:0-3838 GCF_008039885.1 Methylobacterium sp. WL103 | reverse complement strand
CCGGTGGGCTCGTCGGCGAGCAGCAGGTCGGGGCGGGCGATCAGCGCGCGGGCGATGGCCGCGCGCTGCTTCTCGCCGCCAGAAAGCAGCGGCGGCAGCACGTGCATGCGCTCGCCGAGGCCCACCCAGCGCAGCAGCTCGACCACCTCGGCCCGGTAGCTGGTCTCGGCCCGGCCCTGGACGCGCAGGGGCAGCGCGACGTTCTCGTAGGTGGTGAGGTGGTCGAGCAGGCGGAAATCCTGGAACACCACGCCCATCCGGCGCCGCAGCCCGGTGAGCGACGCGCTGGAGATGCCGCTGACCTCGTTGCCGAACACCGAGACCAGCCCGCGGGTCGGGCGCACCGAGAGCAGGATCAGCCGCAGCAGCGTCGTCTTGCCGGCGCCCGACGGCCCGGTGAGGAACTGGAACGAGTGCGGCTGGATGCGGAAGCTCACGTCGGACAGCACCTCCGGCCCGAGGCCGTAGCGCATGCCGACGTTCTCGAACTGGACAACCGGCCCTTCCGCGCCGGAGAGCAGGCTTTTCGTCGTCGCCGTTTCGCGCAAGGGCCCGCCCGCTCCCGTTCCATCCCGTCCACGACGGGATGACCGCCGCGCATGGCCATTTCAAGCCGGTTCTCAGCAGTTTCACCGGAGCTTAACCCTAACCGCCGAGGATCGCCCAAGGGTTTTCGCCGCAGGTCCCGCGCGGCGGCGCCCGTCACCGAGCGTGCCGCGTATGCTGATCGTCTGCCCGACCTGCGCCAGCGAGTACCGGATCGACACGGCCCGCGTCGGGACCGAAGGGCGCTCGGTGCGCTGCGCCGCCTGCCGCGAGACGTGGTTCGTGTCGCCGGCGGAGGTCGTCGCCGCCCACGAGGCCGAATTGCAGGCGGCGAGCGCCGCCGCCGACGAAGCGGTCTCCGCGGAGGCCTGGGCCGAGGCCTCGGCCGCAGTGCGCGAGGCGGCGACCCCTGAGACGATCGACAACGTGCCCGACGCCCCGCGCCGCGCGAAGGCGGGGAAGCCCAAGCCCGGCTACAAGCCGCTCGGCAAAGGCGCGGGCAAAGGCGCGGACAAGGGCGGCGTCGCCGCGCTGTCGCCGGCGCTCGCCGCAGGCCTCGTGGTGCTGGCCGCGATCCCCCTCGCCTGCCTCGCCCGCGTGCAGGTGGTGCAGGCGCTGCCGCAGGCGGCCGGGCTGTTCGCGCGCATCGGCCTGCCGGTGAACCTGCGCGGCATCGAGATCCGAGACGCCACCGCCCTCCGGAACCAGGCCGGCGGCGAGCGGCCGGGCGAATTGGTGGTCGAGGGCGACCTCGTCGGCACCGCCCGGAACGGGATGCCGGTGCCGCCGATCAGCGTCCTGGTGCGCGACGCCGCCGAGCGGGTCGTGAAGACCTACACCATTGCCCCGCCGCGCAGCCGCCTGGCGCAGGGCGAGACCGCGCGGTTCGCCGCCCGCTTCCCCGATCCGCCCGAGCAGGGACGCGGCATCGAGGTCCGCTTTGCGGATGCGGTCAAGGCGGAAGACGTGAAGGTGGAGATGAAAGGTGATGTGAAGATGGATGTGAAGGGTGATGTGAAGACGGATTCCGCCACGCCCTGACGCATTTTCGAGCACGGGGCCGTGGTCTGCGCGCGCGGGAATGGGCTATGAAGGGCGCATGACCACCACGCCCTCCCGACGCGTCCGCGTCCTCTTCGACGAAGCCACCATCGCGACGCGCAACGAGGCGTTGGCGCGCGAGATCAAGGCCGCCGCCCCGCAGAACCTGCTGGTGGTGGCGGTGCTCAAGGGCAGCTTCATGTTCGCCGCCGACCTGCTGCGCGCCCTGCACCGGGTCGGGCTGTCGCCGCAGGTCGAGTTCGTCCACCTGTCGAGCTATCGCACCGGCACGGTCTCCTCCGGCCAGGTCGAGATCCTGCGCGACGTGCAGAGCGAGGTGCGCGGCCGCGACGTGCTGCTCGTCGACGACATCCTCGAATCGGGCCGCACGGTGGTGTTCGCCAAGGACCTGCTGATGGCCCGCGGCGCGTCCCGCGTCCTCACCGCGGTACTGCTGGAGAAGCCCGGCAAGCGCGCGGTGCAGATCGACGCGGACTTCGTCGGCTTCACCTGCCCGGACGCCTTCGTCGTCGGCTACGGCATGGATGCCGCGCACGCCTTCCGGCAGCTGCCGTTCGTCGGCGTGGTCGACTACGACAGCCCCGATCCGGACCTGTTCGGCGGCGCTTGAGCCGCGATCCGGCGCGGCATTTTCGCAACCCGCATGCGGCGCACTACATCGTGCGCCGAAATGTCTTGACAGGGCGGCCCTTGTTTAGACGTTCTCCAGGCATGACCGGGCTGCACGGCCCTTCTTCGACGGATCGAATACAGGCGACATGGCGCGCATCCTTCTGGTGGATGACGAAGAGACGGTCCGCGGCTTTCTCAAACGGGGCCTCGAGATCGACGGCCATGCCGTGGTCACGGCGATCGACGGCAGCGACGGCCTCGACCGGCTGAACGAATCCGACGGCGCCTTCGACCTGATGCTGACCGACATCCGGATGCCGCTGATGGACGGCATCGCGCTGGCGCTCGCGGCCAAGCGCGACTTTCCGGACTTGACCATCCTCCTGATGACGGGCTTCGCCGACCAGCGCGAACGCGCCCGCGGGCTCGACGCCATCGTCACCGACGTACTGACCAAACCGTTCTCGCTGGCGGACCTGCGCGCCACGGTGAGCCGGGCGCTGGCCGCCTAAAGGGGCGGCCACCCGCACCGCTTTGGGAGCATCCCCTCTCCCCGCATGCGGGGAGAGGGCTTTGCCGACCTCGTCGTCGGCAGAGCAAGGCGGCAGCCGAAGGTGAGGGGCTTGGCCGGACGAGGTTCCTCCGGAAGCTCCCCTCACCGTCGCTTCGGCTCCGCCTGCGCTACCTGGCTGCACGACGCGGTGCAGCCAGGCCTCTCCCCGCGTGCGGGGAGAGGGGAAGTCGGCTCCACCTCACACCACCAAATTCACGATCCGCCCCGGCACGACGATGACCTTGCGGGGCGTCCGGCCTTCGAGCGCCCGCTGGACCGTCTCGTCGGCGAGCACCAGGGCCTCGACGGCGACGGCGTCCGCGTCGCGCGGAACGGTGACGTCGCCGCGCTTCTTGCCGTTGACCTGGACCGGCAGGGTCACCGCATCCTCGACCAGGAGCGCCGGGTCGAAGTCCGGCCACGGCGCCTGCGCGACGAGCCCGTCGCGGCCGAGCACCGCCCAGCAGCTCTCCGCCAGGTGCGGCATCATCGGCGCGATGAGCTGGACCAGGATGCCGGCGGCCTCGCGGCCGGCCGCCGCCGAGGCGCCACCACGGAACGCCTCCTCGAGGGCGTTGGCCAGGGTGTAGACGTGGGCGACGCAGCGGTTGAAGCGCAGGCGCTCCACGTCCTCGCCGAAGGCGGCGAGCGCCTTGTGCGCGGCCTTGCGCAGGGCGAGGTCGCCGTCGCCGGAGCCCGAGGCCGCGACGGCCGCGTTCACCAGCCGCCACACCCGCTGCACGAAGCGGGCGGCACCCTGCACGCCCTCCTCCGTCCAGATCACGTCGCGCTCAGGCGGTGAATCCGAGAGCATGAACCAGCGTGCGGTGTCGGCGCCGAAGGAGGCGATGATGTCGTCGGGATCGACGACGTTCTTCTTGGACTTCGACATCTTCTCGATCGGCCCGATCGCGATCGGGCCGGAGGTTTCCACGTGGAACCCGCGGCGCTCGCCGGCCTCCGTCGTGAGGCGCACGTCGGCCGGCGGCACCCAGGCGCCGGCCTCGTCCTTGTAGGTCTCGTGGACGACCATCCCTTGCGTGAACAGCCCGGCGAACGGCTCGG
>NZ_VRUX01000417.1:0-3839 GCF_008039885.1 Methylobacterium sp. WL103 | reverse complement strand
ATGTGGCCCGCGCCCAGTCCGCCGCGAGCCACATCGACCAGCCCACCCCTGCGACCCTGCCGAACGGCGCCAAGCGCGCGAACGGCGACGTCGCGGCGCCGCACGCGCTTAAACCCAGCACCGACGTGATGGACACCGGGACCCTCCCCGACGCGCGGACGAACCCGATGCAGCACTTGCCGGACCGGACGCGCGCCGCGCACTGACCGTCACGACGCAACCTCGTCCCCGCCCCCGCCGTTGATCGGCGGGGGCTTTTTCATGCGCTCCTGCGGCGGCGTCTCGCGCTCCGTCCCTCACAGGCGAAGGAAAGCACCATGGGTCTGCTCGATTCGGTGATCGGCGGCGTGCTCGGGCAGGTGCTCGGCGGCGGACGGGGCAATGCCGGCAACGCGGGCGGCGGTGCGATGTCGCCGATCGTGAAGGCCCTGCTGATGCTGCTGCTCGCCAAGGGCGCGAGCGGCGGCCTGGGTGGAGCGCTCGGCGACATTCTCGGCGGCGGCCAGCGCCGGCCGGAGCCCGGCCCCGACACTGAGCGCTCTGGCGGCGCCGGACCCTACGGCCGCGATCCCGGCCATTCGGCCGACGACGGCGCCGGCCAGGACCCCGGCGACATCGGCGGCTTCGACCAGGAGGGCGGCCGTCGCGACCCGCCGCTGCCGCCCGGCGACTTCAGCGACCTCTCGGGCATGCTCGACGGACCCGGCGACCGATCCCAGGTTCCTCAACCAGGACATGTCGCACATGAAACGGCGGGCGATCTCGGCGGGCTCGACGGCCTCGTCGATCGCTTCCGCCAGGGCGGTTTGGGCGACGTCATCGACTCGTGGATCGGCCACGGCAGCAACCGCAGCATCGAACCCCACGACCTCGCCCGCGCGCTCGGCCCCGACACCCTCGGCGCTCTCCAAAACCAGACCGGGATGGACCGGGACTCGCTGCTGTCCCAGCTCTCTCAGGTGCTGCCGGAGGTGGTGCACGGGCTCACGCCGCAGGGACGGGTGCCGGATTTGGGGGAACGGAAGTCTTGGTAATTAGAAGCTGTAATTTTTAGGGTTATTTAAGCATACACGATGCCTGCACGAATAAGTGCGATCATCGTGTATTTTTCAGGGGTATACATTGCATCTAGCCAGTGAGCCCAAGTATTGTGCTTTTTAGATCAAAATTTATACGTGAGGTAATATGGAGAGTTACAAGCATATGGTACGAAATACTGATTTTCTGGATGAAATTATATTTTTGATAAGCAGCCGAACAATCTTATAATTATTTCCCCAGATGTTTCATGGGTCAAATAATTAGAGCTCCAGCCATCACGCGGGCTCTTTTCAAGTAAGCAATTCGGTGCTGTGCTCAGACGCGTCGATGAATTCAGGCGACCCGCCGCACCACCAAGCTCGCATTCGTCCCGCCAAACCCGAACGAGTTCGACAGCGCGATGTCCACGCGCTTCCGCTTGGCCTCGTGCGGCACGAGGTCGAGGGCGGTCTCGACGCTCGGGTCGTCGAGGTTGAGGGTCGGGGGGATCACCCCGTCGCGGATGGTCAGGATCGAGAAGATCGCCTCGATGGCGCCGGCCGCGCCGAGGAGGTGGCCGACGGCGGACTTGGTCGAGGACATGGCGATGCCGGCGGCCGAGGCGCCGAGCAGGCGCTCGACGGCGCGCAGCTCCAGTTCGTCGCCCATCGGCGTCGAGGTGCCGTGGGCGTTGATGTAGTCGATCGCACCTGGGTCGATGCCGGCGCGCTTCACCGCGGCCGTCATGCAGCGGAAGGCGCCGTCGCCGTCCGGGGACGGGGAGGTGATGTGGTAGGCGTCGCCCGACATCCCGTAGCCGACCACCTCGGCGTAGATCTTGGCGCCGCGGGCCTTGGCGTGCTCGTACTCCTCGAGCACCACCACGCCGGCGCCTTCGCCCATCACGAAGCCGTCACGCGCCTTGTCGTAAGGGCGGGAGGCCTTGGTCGGCGTGTCGTTGAAGCCGGTGGAGAGGGCGCGGCAGGCGGCGAAGCCCGCGATCGACAACCGGTCGACCGGCGATTCCGCGCCGCCCGCGACCATCACGTCGGCATCGCCCAGCATGATCAGCCGAGCCGCGTCGCCGATGGCGTGCGTGCCGGTGGAGCAGGCGGTGACGACGGCGCTGTTCGGGCCTTTCAGCCCATGCGCGATCGAGACCTGGCCCGAGGCCATGTTGATGATCCGCCCGGGGATGAAGAACGGCGAGATCCGCCGCGGGCCCTTGTCCTTGAGGGTGACCGACGCGTCGTAGATGCCGCCGATGCCGCCGATGCCCGAACCGATCATCACGCCGGTGGCGCACTGGTCCTCGTAGCTCTTCGGGTGCCAGCCGGAATCGTCGAGGGCTTGGCCGGCGGCCGCCATCGCGAAGACGATGAACGGGTCGACCTTGCGCTGCTCCTTCGGCTCCATCCAGGCGTCGGGATTGAATGTGCCGTCGCCGCCGTCCCCGAGGGGCACGGTGCAGGCGATGCGGCAGGCGAGGTCGGAGGTCTCGAAGGTGGTGATCGGGCCGGCGCCGCTGTCGCCGGCGATCAGCCGGCTCCAGGTGTGCTCGACACCGCTGCCGAGCGGCGTGACCATCCCTAGACCCGTAACCACCACCCGCCGCATCGCGCTATCCCGAACCCGTTCCGCTTCAACAACGAGTGCGGCGCGTCGGGCGTTTCCACCCCGCCCGCGCCGCGTCGACCCGAAGGATGTTTCGACCGCTCAGGCGGCCGAGTTCTTCTCGAGGAACTTCACCGCGTCGCCGACCGTCTGGATGGTCTCGGCGGCGTCGTCGGGGATCTCGACGTTGAACTCTTCCTCGAACGCCATCACGAGCTCGACGGTGTCGAGGCTGTCGGCACCGAGGTCGTCGATGAAGTTCGCGCCCTCGACCACCTTCTCGGGCTCGACGCCCAGGTGCTCGACGACGATCTTCTTCACGCGCTCAGCGATATCGCTCATCGTTGCTGGTCCTCGGTACTTCACGTTACGTGGGTGAAAGGAATGGCGCCGTTGCCGCCGTTGGCCCTTGGTGTCGGGCCGGACTTGTCTCTGGCGGCCGGTGACCGATCGCGCTGGGTCCTGAAATCCTGTTGGCCTTGGACTCGGAACCCGCCGAACCGTCAACCCCCTGCACGGCAGCCGGGGTGTTAACACAGGGTTTCGACGCTGGCGAGGCCCGGTTCACGAAGCGTTCATCGGTGCGGTTCGCGCGCCGATTTCGCCGCGTTTTCCGCAGGATGGAGGGGCCTCGCGCGATGGCGTCACACCATCGCCATGCCGCCGTTCACGTGCAGCGTCTGGCCGGTGACGTAGGCCGCCTCCTGCGAGGCCAGGTAGACCACTGCGGCCGCCACCTCTGCGCCCTCGCCGAGGCGCCCCGCGGGCACGCGGCCGAGGATGCCCTCGCGCTGCTTCTCGTTCAGAACGTCGGTCATCGGCGAGGCGATGAAGCCGGGGCTGACGCAGTTCACCGTGACGTTGCGCGAGGCGACCTCGGCCGCCAGCGCCTTGGTGAGCCCGACGAGGCCGGCCTTGGCCGCCGCGTAGTTGCCCTGGCCCGGGTTGCCCGTGGTGCCGACCACCGAGCCGATGTTGACGATCCGCCCGGCACGCCGGCGCATCATGCCCCGCACCGCCGCCCGCGACAGCCGGAACGCGGCCGTGAGGTTGACGGCGATGACCTGGTCCCACTCCTCGTCCTTCATCCGCACGAAGATGTTGTCCCGGGTGATGCCGGCGTTGTTGACCAGGATGTCGAGCCCGCCGAGCGCGGCTTCCGCCGCCGGCACCAGCGCCTCGACGGCGGCGGTGTCGGACAGGTT
>NZ_VRUX01000416.1:0-3846 GCF_008039885.1 Methylobacterium sp. WL103 | reverse complement strand
CGCCGTGGTCGAGGCCGCCGGCGCCCGCCTCGCGCCGGGCGGCAGCTTGGTGCTGTTCACCGGCTCGGCGATCGTCGAGGGGGAGGATCCGTTCCGCCAAGCCGCGACCGCCGCCTGCGAGGCGGCCGGGCTGAGCTGGTCGTATCGCGAGTTCGACCCGGACGCCTACGGCGAAGAACTCGAGGGACCGGCCTACGCCGACGCGGAGCGCATCGCCCTCGTCGTCCTCACCGCGACGCGCGGGAGCCAGCGATGACGCCGGAAGAGACGGCCGAGCGAGACGCGTTCCTGCGCGCTACGCTCGCCGGCCTGGGACAGACGCCAAAGCGACTGCCGGGCAAGTACCTGTGGGACGAGGCCGGCTCGATCCTGTTCGACAGGATCTGCGATCATCCCGACTACTATCCGACCCGGCGCGAGATGGCGCTGCTGCCGCAGGCGGTGCCGGAGATCGCGACGCTGGTCGGGCCCGGGGCGACGATCGTCGAGTACGGCAGCGGCGCGAGCCGCAAGATCCGCACGCTGCTCGACGGCCTCGACCGGCCGCGCCGCTACGTGGCGATCGACATCTCGCGCGACTACCTCGAAACCTCCGTCCGGACGCTGGCGCAGGACTATCCCGAGATCGCGATGATCCCGGTCTGTTCCGACTACGCCGAGCCGATCCGGCTCCCCGTCGACCTCGCCGACGGCCCGGTGCTCGGGTTCTTTCCCGGCACCAGCATCGGCAACCTGGCGCCGGCCGAGGCAGAGGCCTTCCTGGCACGGGCGCGCGACACCCTCGGGCCGAGCCACCTCCTGGTCGGGGCTGACCCGACGCAGGACGCCGACCGGCTGCAACGGGTCTACGGCGGCTGCGACGGGCTGATGCCGGCGCTCCACCTGAACTACATCGGGCGGCTGAACCGCGAACTCGATGCCGGTATCGACCGCGACGCCTTCCGCCACGAGATCCGCATCCTGCGCGACCCGTTGCGGGTCGAGGCCCACCTCGTGGCCGCCCGCGCCGACACCTGGCACCTCGGCACGGACGCGGTCCACTTCGCGGCCGGCGAGAGCGTCCGCACCGACGTTTCGCATAAGCACTCGCCCGACGTGTTCCAGGCGCTCGCCGGACGGGCCGGCTGGACGCCCAAAAACGTTTGGCTCGATCCGGACGGCTTGTTCAGCCTGCACCTCCTGAGCCGCTGACGGTTCGGGGCCGACCCGCGCCGGATCGATCCGTCAGGGCGTGCGCTCAGAACCGGTACGGCCGCCGGCATCGCCGTCCGCCTGCGACTGGGCGATCATCGCCCGGACTTGATCGACCACGACCCGGGCTGCCTCGCGCTGGGCCTGCGCCTCCAGGCGGACCGCTCGCGATCGCGCGATCACCGCGCGCGACTCGGCGATCACGCTCGTCGGAAGATCGGAATCGGGTGCGTCGGGCATCGCCCAAATATACCCGGCTCCGAAAAAGTCGCAACGTCGCACGTTAAAGTGCGGCATCCTGAGGGGCCGCAGGCGACGCACCGCCGGCCACCGCGCGGACGTAGGACAGCACCTCGCGGCGCGCGTCTGCATCCGAGATCGCGTGCCAGGAGGCGAGCAGGGCCGCCGTCTCGTTCATCGCGTTGGCTTCGACCTCGAAGAAGTCCGTGACCGGGCAATCCAGGGCCTCGGCGATCCTCGCCAACTTGGCGATCATAAGCCCGTTGCTCAGCTCAGCCTCGGCTATATCTGGCTTCTGCATACTGTGGCGCTTCTATCGTCTACGTTGTTGCGCGGCTTTGGCTTGCCGGCCATAGTAGCGTCGCGTCGCGACATCGATTGCGCGCAACATTTTGCCCGAATCCAGGTGGGGGTCAACGGTGGCGACGGACACGCTCGACCGCATGGCCGAGGTCTGCCTCGAAGCGCATGCCCTGATCGAGGCCCACGGAACACCCGAGATGCGGGCGACGATCCGCCTGCTGCTGCTTCAGCTCGGCCGCGAGCTGGTTCGCCGTGAGGCCGAGTCGTAGAGGGAGCGCGAGGACCGCTGACCCCGTAGGTGGCCGACCCCGGCGTCCCGGCACACGACGACCTGAGGTCCACCACCTCGCGCAGCTCGGTCTCACACCTCCCGAGCCGGATGTCCTGTCGCAGACGGCAGCACAGGACTGGAACTTGACCGCGCAACCCCCGGTAGGAGGCAGTGAGGGGGAGGGAAGGACCGCACCATGCCGCAGATGTTCGACTGGATCTTCTTCGCCATCATCCTCCCGTTCCCCGCCTTCCTGGCCTGGGACTAGTACCGAAACCGCTAGGACGTTTTCAGTTTCGCTCGGATCGTATCCGGTGGTGGCGAAGGCGTTGGCGCGCGTCTTGGGCTGCCCCGTGTGAATTCGCTTTGCAGCTCGGCCTCGCCATGATGGCCCAGTCCGCCACCGCCCCCGAAAAGGGCGTGCGGCATGCGCTGGCGGCCGTTCGAACGCTTCGACGCACCACCCGCGGTGCCGAAGCGGGCGCGAGTCCCCCCTCGCCCGCTCGGGAGGGCGGCAGTGCGGCGCCGCTCCCGTCTTGTCCGGCGCCCTGGTCGGCCCCCGCAAAGAAAAACGCCCCGGCCATCGGCCGGGACGCTCCTTCTCAAGTCATGCGACCAGGGTCAGCAGACCGAGGTCAGGCGGCCTTCTGGACCTCGGCCGGAACCTCGGTGGCTGCGCCTTCGATCGCCGGCGCGCGGGTCTTGCCGCCGATGGCGATCTCGATACGGCGCGGCTTCTTCGCCTCCGGGATCTCGCGGACGAGGTCGACGTGGAGGAGGCCGTTTTCCAGCGCCGCGCCCGTCACCTGGACGTAGTCGGCGAGCTGGAACCGGCGCTCGAAGCCGCGGGCGGCGATGCCCTGGTGCAGCACCTCGGCGCGACGCTCGGGATCAGGCTTGCGCTGGCCCTTCACGGTCAGCGCGTTCTCCCGCACCTCGATCGACAGGTCGGCCTCTGTGAAGCCGGCCACCGCCACCGTCACGCGGTAGGCGTTCTCGGCGGTGCGCTCGATGTTGTAGGGCGGGTAGGTCGGCACCGCGTCGGTCGCCACGAACTGGTCGAGGGCCGAGAACAGGCGGTCGAAACCGACGGTGGAACGGTAGAGGGGAGCAAGATCGAACTGACGCATAAGACACATCCTCCGTGGAGCAACATGCTGGTTTGAGTCTATGGTCCGCCGCGTGGGCCGGACCGGGCTCGTACCGCCTGACGGCCGGTACGATCGTGATATTGGAGGGGTTCGAGGTGCGTTCAAGACCCGGCCGGACGACGGGCCAGATGCGGCAGGACGCCGCACTCCTCAGCCTGCACGACACGCCTGGAAACCCGGTCCCGCCCGGCGCCACGGTGATGGCGGTCGGCACATCCGACGACTGCACCCTGCGGGCGGCGCGCTGGTCCGCGACGACCCGGACCTGCAAGGGCACGGTCTGCCTGCTGCAGGGCCGGGCCGAGTTCATCGAGAAGTACTACGAGACCATCCGCGACCTGCGCGTCCGGGGTTTCGCCGTCGTCGCCTTCGACTGGCGTGGCCAGGGCTCGTCGGACCGTCGGGTCGACGACCCGCACAAGGGCCACGTCGCCACCTTCGACGACTACCGTCGCGACCTGCTGGCGATCCGCGACGCGGTGCTGGTGCCGTTCATGCCCGACCCGCACGTCTGCCTCGCCCATTCCATGGGCGGCTGCGTGGCGCTCACCGGGGCGCTGGACGGCTGGCTGCCGTTCCGGCGGATCGTCACGGTGGCGCCGATGCTGTCGATCAAGATGGTGCGCTCGCCGGCCTTCGCCTCGGGCGCGACGCGGCTGCTGCAGCGCCTCGGCCTCGGCAGCCGCTACG
>NZ_VRUX01000415.1:0-3868 GCF_008039885.1 Methylobacterium sp. WL103 | reverse complement strand
CCACGCCGCCGCCCCAGCCGACGCCGTTCCTGCCGCCGGCGGCGCCGCCGAGCTTCCTCCCGTTGCCGCCGGAGGAACCGCGCGAGGCGCCCGTTCCGATCACTGCGCGCAAGGCGAAAGTGCCGGATCCGGTCCCCGAGGCTCAGCTCGAGACCGTCGCACCGGCCGAGGTGGCCAACGATGCGATCGCGGCCAACGATTCGGCCAACGGCCGGCAGCGCCCGCGCATCGACGTGGTGGCACCGCGTGGCGGTCGCTCGCGACTGTTGCGCAACGCCTTCGTCGGCGTCGTCCTCACCGTGGTGATCGGCCTGATCGCGGTCGCGGCCTTCCTGCTGCGCGACAAGCCGGCGAACCTCCCCGCCGGGGGCGCAGAAACGGCGGAGACCCAGCAGGACCCGGGCGACACGAAGTACTCCGATCGGGTCGGCGGTGATCCGGCTCCCAAGGCGTCGCCGTCGGCGAACGCCCCGGCGACGGCGTCATCAAACCCGCGCAATCCTTCGACGCAGCCGAGCCAGCCCGGCCTCGCGGTGGCGCAGCGCGCCGTCCTGATCGAGGAGAACACGGCGACCCCGAACGCCGCGCCGATCTCGACAGCTGGGCGCGTGGTCTGGCGTCTTGATTCGGTGCCGGGCGAGCAGGGCCAGCCCCTGGAGACGGCGATCGTCGCGACGGTCACGGTGCCGGAGGCCGGCCTGACGCTGGTGATGACGATCCAGCGCAACCTCGATCAGACCCTTCCGGCGTCGCACACGATCAACCTCGTCTTCACCGACACGGGGACCGAAGGCGAGAAACGCGCGGTGCAGGATATCGGCCTGCTTCAGGCCAAGGACGACGAAGCCGCCCGGGGCTCCCCAGTGTCGGGCCTGCCGATCCGCGTGACGGACAACCGCTTCCTGATCGGCCTGTCGTCGCTGCGTGGTGACGTCGATCGCAACACCGACCTGCTGCTGCACAAGCCCTGGTTCGACCTCGCGGTCCGCTACGTCAACGGCCAACGCGCGGTCGTCAACTTCGAGAAGGGCAACGCCGGCACACAGGTCGTGCAGGATGCGTTCGACCAGTGGAAGTAAGCTGATCCGTCCTAAACGCAACGAAAACGGGTCTCCCCGCCCGGTGGAAGGGGGGAGGGGAGATGCGGGTCGGAAGTTCAAACCTGGCGAGAGCCCCGCCTTACGCACCCATGCGCGGCAACTCGCGCGTGGCGAGGTTGCGTTTCACGGCTTCCTGTACCTTCTCGAACGCCCGCACCTCGATCTGACGCACGCGCTCACGCGAGACGCCGAACTCACCGGAGAGGTCTTCGAGGGTGATCGGGTCGTCGGCGAGCCGGCGTGCCTCGAAGATGCGCCGCTCGCGCGCATTTAGCACCGAGAGCGCGTCGCGCAGGGCCGACAGCCGGTTCTGGCCCTCCTGCTCGCCGGCTAGCACCGTCTCTTGGCTCGGAGCGTTGTCCACGAGCCAATCCTGCCACTCGCCCTCGCCCTCCTCGCGCAGGGGCGCGTTAAGCGAGGTGTCGCCGGACAGGCGCCGGTTCATGTCGATCACGTCCTGCTCGGGCACGCCGAGCCGAGTCGCGATCTGCGCGACCTGATCGGGCTTCAGGTCGCCTTCCTCAAGGGCCGAGATCTTGCCCTTCGCCTTACGCAGGTTGAAGAACAGCTTCTTCTGGTTGGCCGTGGTGCCCATCTTCACGAGCGACCACGACCGCAGGATGTATTCCTGGATCGCCGCCTTGATCCACCACATCGCATAGGTCGCAAGCCGAAAGCCCTTATCGGGATCGAAGCGCTTGACCGCCTGCATCAGGCCGACGTTACCCTCGGACACGACCTCGCCGATCGGCAGGCCGTAGCCGCGATAGCCCATGGCGATCTTCGCCACGAGGCGCAGGTGCGACGTGACGAGGCGGTGCGCCGCCTCGCGGTCGCCGCCGTCGCGCCAGTTCTTGGCCAGCGTGAACTCTTCCGTCGGTTCCAGCATCGGGAACTTGCGGATCTCGTCGAGGTAGCGCGACAGGCCACCTTCGTTGGCGAGCACGGGCAATGCGCCGGCCATGGCAATCTCCTTCGATGGTCCCCCGATCGGGCGGACGCTGTGTACGGAGCGCCGCTTCTCAAGCCGGCTTTCCGAACCCCATGTTAGTGGGGAAAGCTCCGGGCCGGTAGCGGGTCCGCGACGAGAACATAAACTCAACGCATCGCGGCTTCGGAAAGTCGAACCTGTCACGATCGGTCGCGGGTCTCGGTGCGGTTCCGCACGCAAGTCCTTGACCGTGGCATCGCTGCGACAGCGTTCAGCTCTTCGCTAGCGCCGCCACCAAGTTCGCCATCTCCGGCGGAAGTTGGCTCTCGAAGCGAAGGTGCTCCCCAGTGCGCGGGTGGGCGAAGCCCAGTAGTGCCGCGTGCAGCGCCTGTCGCCCGAGCGTATGGAGCGCGCCCTGCGCCGTCTCCGACAACCGAGCGGCCTTGGTGATGAAGGCTCCGCCATAGACCGCGTCCCCCAGCAGCGGATGGCCGCGATGGGTCATGTGCACGCGGATCTGGTGCGTGCGCCCGGTCTCGAGCCGGCAGCGCACCAGCGCGGCCTCCGCGTAGGCAGCCTCCACGGCGTAGTGCGTCACCGCATGCCGGCCCTCGTCGCCGCGTACCACCGCGATCTTCTCGCGATTCTTGCGGCTGCGGTCGAGGTTGGCCTCGATGGTGCCGACGCGCGGCTCCGGCAGGCCCCAGACCAGGGCGAGGTAGGCCCGCTCCAGAGGGCCGCTGCGTCCGTGGTCGGCGAACTGCGCGGTGAGCCCCTTGTGGGCCGCGTCGTTCTTCGCGACGACGATCAGGCCGCTGGTGTCCTTGTCGAGGCGGTGGACGATGCCGGGCCGGCGTACGCCTCCGATGCCGGACAGGCTCGCCCCGCAATGGCCGATCAAGGCGTTGACCAGCGTGCCGGCCGCATGTCCCGGCGCCGGGTGGACCACCAGCCCGGCCGGCTTGTCGATCACCACCAGGTCGTCGTCCTCGTAGGCGATGACGAGGTCGAGAGACTCAGCCTGCGGTTCGGCGGACACCGCCTCCGGCAGCACCACCGCCAGCACCGTGCCCGGCCCGACCTTCACCGCCGAATCGAGCACGGTCACCCCGTCACGGCGGACATGGCCCGCCTTCACCAGATCCTGAAGCCGCGCCCGCGAGACGTCCGGGAACGCGATCGCCAGGGCGCGGTCGAGCCGCACCCGCTCCGCCTCCGGCCCGATCACCGCCTGACGCTCGCCTTCGATCTCGAGACCCTGCAACACGCCACTCCTCACGACCCGGCGAAAAAGGCACCGCCCGGGTCTTGCTCCCTCGACGCACCGTCGCTATACGAACGCCTCGCCGGCCGATAGCTTCATCAGCCGCAGCGACCGCGCCCATCGTCTAGCGGTTAGGACAGGTCCCTCTCACGGATCAGACCGGGGTTCGATTCCCCGTGGGCGCGCCACTTTTGTGCAGAATTGCGAACGCCGGGCTTGATGTGCTGCCGGCCTCTGTTGCGGAAGTTTCCGAGTTTTCTTAAGTCGCCGAAGATGCGGATCACGTCCGCTTCGATCTCTTTCCGATCGACGATCGCGTGGACCACGCCTTTCAGGCTGGTATCTCGCCCGACGTCACGTGCTCGCGCATTGGACGCCCGACGTGGTCGATGTATCCGAGGCTGATCTCCGCTGCGTCCGGATCCGGCCAAGCTCGGTCTTCGTTAGTGGTCCGCCCCCATTGAAGTGGTCCGCCCTTTGGTATGGCTTTTGAGCCTGGAGGACGGACGAGATGGCAAAGCACCCGAAGCCCGAGGAGATCGTCGCGAAGCTACGTCAGGCGGACGTTCTGAT
>NZ_VRUX01000414.1:0-3880 GCF_008039885.1 Methylobacterium sp. WL103 | reverse complement strand
GGCCGAGACGGCGGCGTCCGCGCTGCCCCCGGCAAAGGCCCTATGGGGCATGCCGCGCGACATGATCCTGATCAACCTCCGCCGCGACGGCGCGTACGGCCTCGGATTGAAGACCCGGGACGGCGTGCTCGACGTCACCGCCGCCGGCAAGGCGGTGGGCCTGCCGGTGCCGGCCGACATGGACGACCTCCTGCAGAACGGGAAGGGTCCGATGCTGCGCGCGGTGATCGACGCGGTCGAGGCAGCCCCCGACCCGCGCCTGACGATCGCCGAGGATCAGGTCGCCTATGCGCCGCTGGTCACCCGACCGGAAAAGATCATCATGATGGGGTTCAACTACCGCAAGCACGCCGAGGAGACGGGAACGCCGCCACCGAAGGACCCACCGCTGTTCAACAAATACAACAACACGCTCAATCACCACGGCGGGAGATCAAGCTGCCGACGCACGCCGCCCGCGAGTTCGACTACGAGACCGAGCTGGTGATCGTCTTCGGCCGCGAATGCCGCGACGTCTCGGAGGCCGACGCCCTCGACTACGTTGCAGGCTACGCCACCGGCAACGACTTCAGCGCCCGCGACCTGCAGACGCTCACGTCGCAATTCATGATCGGCAAGACATCGGACGGGTTCGCGCCGCTCGGCCCCTACCTCGTGACCGCCGACCGCGTGCCCGACCCGAACAACCTGCGGCTTGTCACCAAGGTCAACGGCGCGGTGCGGCAGGACTGGACCACGGCGGACATGATCTTCAACTGCCGCCAGCTGATCAGCTTCGCCTCGAAGGTCATGACCATCAAGCCGGGCGACATTTTCTACACCGGCACGCCGCAGGGGGTGATCTTCGGCGAGAAGATCCCGCGGGCGGAACGGCAATGGCTGAAGCCGGGCGACGCCGTCGTATCCAGCCTCGAGGGACTGGGCGAGCTGCACTTCACGCTCGTTTGAGAGCTGGGCAGCAGCCCGCCGCCGCCCATCTTACGATCCCCGAACGTCCTGATCCCGAGGCGCCCGCCTCGGCGGGCCTCGAAGGAGCATCTCAGCGACCGCGCGGCCGGTTGGAGACCTCCTTCAAGGCGTCCGCTTCGCGGAAGCGCCTCAGTTCGAGGTGGTGGATCGGATGGAGGGCGCGACGGATGAGCCAGCGCGCCCCCGTCTCAGATCAGCCGCCGAACAACCCGCGCAGGCGGCTGAGGAGGCCGCCCCCGGCATTCGTCGTCGGCTTTTCGGCCGTTACCGCCACGCGTGCCGGCGCCTGCACCAGCCCCAGAGCCGCCGTATCCGTGCTCTCGCGGTCGATCAGGATCAGGCCACCGGTGTCGCGGGTCTCGGCGTAGGCGTCGAAGGGCACCGCGCGGTCGAGCTTGAGCGTGACGTCGGCGATGTCGTTGGCGACGAGCTTGTCGGCCGGGCCGGGCTGCCCCGTCTCCGGGTCGACGCGGTTGCGGATGCGCTCGACCACGGCGTTGGCCGTGACGGTGCCGACCTTGGCGAGCAGCGTAGCGCCGGGCGCGAGCTCGGTCTCGGCGGCCCAGAACAGGCGCACGTCGAGGGTGTCGGAGACCTGCATCGGGTGGGCGGCGGTGGCGATGACGCTGCCGCGCGAGGCGTCGACCTCGTCGGCAAGCACCAGGGTGACCGACTGGCCCTCCTGGGCGCTGGCGAGGTCGCCGTCCGGGCCGACGATGCGCGCGACCGTGCTGGTGCGGGCGGAAGGCGCGATCGCCACCGCATCGCCCGGCCGAACGGTGCCGGCGGCGATCAGGCCGGAGAAGCCGCGGAATTCGGAATTGGGCCGGTTGACCCACTGCACCGCCATGCGGAACGGGGCGGCCAGAGCCTCCTCGTGCACCGGCACGGTTTCGAGATACGCGAGCAACGGCCCGCCCTGGTACCAGGGCGTGGAGACCGCCGGCAGCACGACGTTGTCGCCGTTCTTGGCCGAGAGCGGGATCGCGCGGACCTCGGTGAAGGCGAAGTCCTTGGTGAAGGCGGTGAAGCCCGCGACCAGCTCGTCGAACCGGGCCTGCGACCAGCCGACGAGGTCCATCTTGTTAATCGCAAGCACGACGCGACGGATGCCGAGCATCGAGACCAGCAGGGCGTGGCGCCGGGTCTGACGGGTGAGGCCCTGGCGGGCGTCCACCAGGATGATGGCCACATCGGCGGTCGAGGCGCCGGTGGCCATGTTGCGGGTGTACTGCTCGTGGCCGGGGGTGTCGGCGACGATGAACGAGCGCCTGTCGGTGGAGAAGAACCGGTAGGCGACGTCGATGGTGATGCCCTGCTCACGCTCGGCCTGGAGGCCGTCGACGAGGAGAGCGAGGTCGACCTCCTGCCCTTGCGTGCCGTGCTTCTTCGAATCGCGCTGGAGCGCGGTGATCTGGTCGTCGAAGATCTGCTTGGTGTCGTGCAGCAGGCGGCCGATCAGGGTCGACTTGCCGTCGTCCACCGAGCCGCAGGCGATGAAGCGCAGGACTTCCTTGCTCTGATGCGCGGCGAGGAACGACTCGTAGCCGAACTCGGCGGTGTCGAACGCGTCCTTGGGGGGGTGGACCGTCATCAGAAGTAGCCTTCCTGCTTCTTGCGCTCCATGGCGCCGGCGCCGTCCTTGTCGATCACCCGGCCCTGCCGCTCCGAGGTGCGGGCGGCCAGCGTCTCGCCGATGATCGCGGGCAGCGTGTCGGCGCCGCTCTCGACGGCGCCCGTGAGCGGATAGTCGCCCAGCGTGCGGAAGCGGACGTTGCGCAGCATCGGGGCCTCGCCGGGCTCCAACGGCAGGCGGTCGTCGTCCACCATGATCAGCTGGCCGTCGCGCTCCACCACCGGCCGGGGCTTGGCGAAGTAGAGCGGCACGATCGGGATCCGCTCCTGCTCGATGTAGAGCCAGATATCGAGCTCGGTCCAGTTCGAGAGCGGGAAGATGCGCAGCGACTCGCCGCGCTTCTTGCGCAGGTTGTACAGGTGCCAGGGCTCGGCGCGCTGCCGCTTCGGGTCCCAGCGGTGCTGGGCGGTGCGGAGCGACACGATGCGCTCCTTGGCGCGCGAGGCCTCCTCGTCGCGCCGGGCGCCGCCGAAGGCCGCGTCGAACTTGTACTTGTCGAGGGCCTGACGCAGCGCCTGCGTCTTCATCACGTCGGTGTGGACTTCCGATCCGTGGCTGATCGGGCCGACGCCGCGGGCGAGCCCGTCCTGGTTGGTGTGGACGATCAGCTCGAGGCCGAGCTCCTTCGCGCGGGCGTCGCGGAAGGCGATCATCTCCCTGAACTTCCAGGTCGTGTCGATGTGCATCAGGGGGAACGGCAGGCGGCCGGGCGCGAACGCCTTCAGCGCCAGGTGCAGGAGCACCGACGAATCCTTGCCGATCGAGTAGAGCATCACCGGGTTCTCGGTCTCGGCGACCGTCTCCCGGAAGATGTGGATGCTCTCGGCCTCGAGCCGCTGCAGGTGCGTGAGACGGGAGCCGGCCGGAGCCTGGATCGCGGGTGCGGCGCTCATCGGGCCATCTCCGGTCTATGGGATTTCGTGGTTTCGAACGCGGCCGCTTCCTCGCCGGGCGCGACGTCGGCCTCGGGCGCATGGATGTGCAAGCCGCATTCCTTCTTGGATTCCTGCTCCCACCACCAGCGACCGGCGCGCTCGGATTCGCCGACGCGGACGGCGCGGGTGCAGGGGGCGCAGCCGATCGAGGGGAAGCCGCGGTCGTGCAGGACGTTGTAGGGCACGTAGTTGTCGCGCACGAAGCGATCGACGTCCTCGCGCGTCCAGTCGGCCAGCGGGTTGAGCTTGATCAGGTTGCGGGCCTCGTCGAACTCGGCGAGCGGCGTGTCGGCGCGGTTGGCGGACTGGCCGGCGCGCAGGCCGGTGAGCCAGCCGGCGG
>NZ_VRUX01000413.1:0-3883 GCF_008039885.1 Methylobacterium sp. WL103 | reverse complement strand
CCGGAAGGCCGTCCCGCGGGACGCCTCGCAACGACCGCGGCGGGCCGGAGGATCGATCCTCCCGCCCGCTGCGCCCGACGCCGACCGCCGCCCGACGGCCGCAGACCCATCCGGAGGCATTTCGCCATGGCGATGCTGAGTTTCGAGAAGAAGTACCGCGTCCGCGGCGGCACCCTCGTCGGCGGCGACCTGTTCGATTTCTGGGTCGGGCCGTTCTACGTCGGCTTCTTCGGCGTCACGGGCCTGTTCTTCACCCTGCTGGGCACGGCGCTGGTCGTCTACGGCGCCGCGCTGGGACCGACCTGGAACATCTGGCAGATCAACATCGCGCCGCCCGACATCAAATACGGGCTCGCGCTGGCGCCGCTCAAGGAGGGCGGCCTCTGGCAGATCATCACCTTCTGCGCGATCGGGTCGTTCTCGTCCTGGGCGCTGCGCGAGGTCGAGATCTGCCGCAAGCTCGGCATGGGCTACCACGTGCCCTTCGCCTTCTCGATGGCGATCTTCGCCTACGTCGTGCTGGTGGTGGTCCGCCCGTTCCTGATGGGCGCCTGGGGTTACGGCTTCCCCTACGGGATTCTCAGCCACCTCGATTGGGTTTCGAACACCGGGTACCAGTACCTGCACTTCCACTACAATCCGGCGCACATGCTCGCGGTGACCTTCTTCTTCACCACGACGCTAGCGCTCGCCATGCACGGCGGCCTGATCCTCTCGGCCACGAACCCCGCCAAGGGCGAGACCGTGAAGAGCCCCGAGCACGAGGACACCTTCTTCCGCGACACGATCGGCTACTCGATCGGCACGCTGGGCATCCACCGCCTGGGCCTGTTCCTGGCGCTGTCGGCCGGCTTCTGGAGCGCCGTCTGCATCGTGATTAGCGGCCCGTTCTGGACCCAGGGCTGGCCGGAATGGTGGGGCTGGTGGCTGAACCTGCCGGTGTGGCGCTGAGCGCATGAGAGACCCGGCCGCGCCCCGCGCGGCCGGCACGGGGACGGTGACGGCCGACACGTCGCTTGAAGAACGCTCCCGGAAAGGGCCGAGGCAATGGCGTACTACCAGAACATCATCACGCAGGTGCAGGTCCGGCCGATCGAACCGGAGCACGGCGTGCCGGTCGCGGTCGACGCCCGCTGGGGCACGCCGTTCCACAGCTACCTCATGGGGCTGATCGGAAACGCGCAGGTCGGCCCGATCTACATCGGCTACCTCGGCGCGCTGTCCTTCGCCTGCGGGCTGATCGCCTTCGAGATCATCGGCCTCAACATGTGGGCTTCGGTGAACTGGGACCCGATCCAGTTCGTGCGCCAGCTGCCCTGGCTGGCGCTGGAGCCGCCACGGCCGCAATACGGCCTGCGCATCCTGCCGCCGCTCAACGAAGGCGGCTGGTGGCTGATCGCCGGCTTCTTCCTCACCGCCTCGATCCTGCTGTGGTGGGTTAGGCTCTACCGCCGCGCCGCGGCGCTCGGCCTCGGCAAGCACGTGCCCTGGGCCTTCGCCTCGGCGATCTGGCTCTATCTGGTGCTCGGCTTCATCCGCCCGATCATGATGGGCTCGTGGAGCGAGGCGGTGCCCTTCGGCATCTTCCCGCACCTCGATTGGACGGCGGCGTTTTCGCTGCGCTACGGCAACCTGTTCTACAACCCCTTCCACATGCTTTCGATCGTCTTCTTGTATGGGTCGACGCTGTTGTTCGCGATGCACGGCGGCACGATCCTGGCGGTGAGCCGCTACGGCGGCGAGCGCGAAATCGACCAGATCGTCGACCGCGGCACCGCCACCGAGCGCGCCGCCCTGTTCTGGCGCTGGACCATGGGCTTCAACGCCACGATGGAATCGGTCCACCGCTGGGCCTGGTGGTTCGCCGTGCTGACGACGCTGACGGGCGGCATCGGCATCCTCCTCACCGGCACCGTCGTCGACAACTGGTACCTCTGGGCGGTCAAGCACGGGGTCGCCCCGTCCTACCCCCAGGTCTACGGCCCGATCGTCGATCCCTCCAGCGTCGCCCCCTCGGTGCACCCATGAGAACCATGCTCGCCGTCGCCGGCGCGGTCGCCGCGCTGTTCCTCACGATCGCCATGCTCGGCACCGCCGGCTGGACCCGCCCGCCGATGGCGCAACAGCAGACCGGGTTCCGCGGCACTGCGATGGACGTCATCGAGACCAAGGCGAACAAGGCCGCCAAGATCGAGGCCAACCAGGCGCCCGCGCCGGCCGACCCGGCCGAGCCCGGGGGCGAGAAGGCCTCGGCGGTCTACGAGAACGTCAAGGTTCTCGGCGACCTCTCCGCCGACAACTTCAACCGCCTGATGGCCTCGATGACCGAGTGGGTCGCCCCCGAGCAGGGCTGCACCTACTGCCACAACACCGAGAACATGGCCGACGACAGCCTGTACCAGAAGCGCGTCGCCCGGCGGATGCTGCAGATGGTCCAGCACATCAACTCGACCTGGAAGGAGAACCACGTCCACGAGGCCGGCGTCACCTGCTACACCTGCCACCGCGGCCAGCCGGTGCCGAAGAACATCTGGTTCGAGAACCCCGGCCCCAACGCCGGCCACGGCGTCATCCCGCGCAACAACGGGCAGAACGTCGCCAGCCCCCAGGTCGGCCTGACCTCGCTGCCCTACGGCGTCTACGCCGCCTTCTACGCCCACAAGAACACCCCCGAGGACGCGATCCGGGTCAACGCGACCTCGGCGCTGCCCGAGACCAAGGGCAAGCCGATCCAGGACGCGGAGAAGACCTTCGCGATCATGATCAGCATGGCGCAGTCGCTCGGCGTGAACTGCACCTACTGCCACAACACCCGCTCGGTGGCGGATTGGAGCACGAGCACGCCGAACCGGGTCGCCGCCTGGCACGGCATCCGCATGGTCCGCGACCTCAACGAGGACTACATGCTGCCGCTGTCCTCGACCCTGCCGCCGAACCGTCACGGCCCGATGGGCGACGTGCCGAAGATGAACTGCGCCACCTGCCACAACGGCGCCAACAAGCCGCTCAACGGCGCCCACGTGGTCGAGGCCTACCCGGAGCTCGCCGGGCCGGTCGCCTCCGCGGACATGCCCGCCGGCGTGCCCGTCCAGCCCGCGACGGCGCCCGCCGCGGCACCGGACCCGGCGATGCCGGCGCCCGCGCCGAAGCCCTGACACTCGCGGCCAGGGGGAGCCCCGGTCGAACCTCGCGATCCCAGGACGGCCGCCGGACACGGGTCCGGCGGCCGTTTTCGTTCGGAACGCTCGGGACCCTCTCCGGGCCGGCTTGCGCGCAGCCTTCCGGTGGTCGGCGGCGTCGAAGCGAGCGAGAACGCGGGGCTCGACCGCTCAGGATCGGATTTCGAACCGGGCGCTCCCGGATCGCGAAACCCACATCGTCATTCCGGGGCGCCGCAGGCGAGCCCGGGATCCGGAGCCGCCGGCAGCGCCATGCCCGGCACCGACGGCGGTCCTGGATTCCGGGTTCCGCTGCGCGGCCCCGGAATGACGGGATGGGATCACCACCCGTGCCATAAGTTCTGCGTTCAACTTCATCGGGAGCCCTGGGTCGGCCGCGGAACGCCTTGCCTCGCACGGGCGAATCCTGATATGGGGCCGCTCCTTCCGCGATGCGTCCGCCGCCATCGCCGTGCGCCCGCCAGGGCGTGCGATCCCGACACCCTTTCGATGGACGGCCGGTCCGACCCGCGCCGCGTGCAAGACCGATGAAGATTCGCAACTCCCTCAAGTCGCTCCGTGGCCGTCACCGCGACAACCAGCTCGTGCGTCGCAAGGGCCGGGTCTACGTGATCAACAAGACCCAGAAGCGCTTCAAGGCCCGCCAGGGCTGAGGCCCGCCGCCTCCGTCCGCGACGGGGGCCCGGACCGGGCGGCGCAGGCGC